>JAIRNB010000384.1 GCA_031258265.1 Treponema sp.
GTGGACTGGGGGGATGTTTCTTCGATCCTTGCCGCCCTGAGGGGGGACGCCCGGACTTCGTTTAACTTTAACCATCTGTCGGGGCTCTATACCAATGTTTTTGGCCTGAGTTTTTCCGGGGCCTTTCAGGATTACCTCTACGCCAACAGGGAGGCTGAAGAATTCAACGAATCCACCGATTACGCCACGGCGAATGAGATAAGGAACGCCCTGTCCCGGGTTTACAGCGGCACCTTCTTTACCAGCTCCTATGATTATACCGGTACCATTAGTCCTTTTTACCGGAACCAGGTTTGGGGGACATCGAACCTCTCCTATTCTTTCCGGGGCCTCCTGGCAAGGTCCGAATTTGACACTGATTCCGTTCCCCAGCCCCAGCCCCTGACTTCTCCATCGGGGGGATCTACCATATCCCCTGGGGCTATCTGGAATACGGAGCCCCACTGGAAGATGAAATACGGGGCCTGGGATAAGGAACTCCTGGATACCCACCAGTTAAGCGCCAGCGTCAACGCCAATGTGATGGATTTGATACAGAACTTCACCCTTACCACGGTTCTGCCCCCCAAAGATCCTACCCTTTCGGGAAGCGCCACCGCCCGGATATGGCTGGCCGAATTAAATACCTCTATGCAGGTGCTGGAACCCTGGGACGAGGATAAGCGGAAACTGGACCCCCTGTATTTTACCGGGACCTTGAAATTCGGTACTTTAGGCTCCCTGCAGCAGTACCTGGTCTACGATTCGGAGAAAAGAAAGCACCAGACTCTGACTACCCGGCTGAATTTCTGGGGCTTTTCCTCCTCTTTTACGGCGATTTACGGCATCCCATACGAGTTTGATTTCGATTCCAGTACGAATACGGGGAGGGGCTGGATTCAAAGCGGGACCGCCACGCTTCACCCCCAGGAACTGCGTTTCGGTTTTTCCAAATCCATGCCCGCCAGGAATTTCTGGAAAGACCGGCTTGTCCTGTCCTTCGGTGTTGACAGCAATTTGCTTATCGATCTGCAGCGTTACACCTATTCCAAATTTGACGCCAGCCTCAGGTTCACCGTGGGGATCACGAAATTTCTGGATCTTACTTTTTCCTCCACATCGGAGAACGCCATGATCTACCGGTATTTGCGGGACATACCGGCCTTTAAGCTTCCCATCCCCGATACCGGGGAAAAGAACGTCTTTAAGGACCTGCTTAATTCCTTCCGTTTCGATGACAGGGAACTCCGGACGGCGTCGGGGTTTAAGCTCAAGTCCCTTAATCTTCAGGCCGTCCATCACATGGGGGACTGGAACGCCACCCTGGCAATTTCCCTGTTCCCCTACCTGGAGGGGAATGCCTACAAGTTCAACAACCAGATTTCCTTCCTGGTCCAGTGGCTTCCCATCAGCGAGATAAAGTCGGAACTGACCATCGACAAGGATAAGTGGATCATGAAGTGACGCCCGGTGTATGAGGGGGGGTAGCGGAGAAGACCGCAGGGGCAAACCCGCAGGGTTTGACACGAGGACTTCGCAGCGAGGGTGGGGCAGCGTAAAAAAAGGCGACGCCTTGGGGGCCGGAGTCCCGGTATTTAGAACTTATGCGCCCCCCCTCCTTAAAAAAAAGATGAAGATACCGGGCCGTTGACAGGGCTATTCCGGGGGCTATAGACTCACAAAATAGAGGTTGTTATTGGAGGACAGTATAACCATCGTGCTGGACAGCAGGGATTTGCTGTCCGGGGTGTGCGGGGCGAATGACGGGAATTTAAGGGTGATGGAAGGGTCCCTGGGGGGGCGTATTGCCGCCCGGGGGAATGAGATTCGTTTGGAAGGGGCCGACGGGGTCTCGCGGGAACGTTTCAAGACCGCCATGGATCATCTTATTGCCGTTGTCAGGCAGGGGGATAACCCCTCCCCGGAGTATGTCAGGGCCCTGGTAAAGGACTTTTCCGCCGGAAGCCCCACGGAAAACGGCGGTTCTCCCCGGGAAGCGCCCGCCATTAACGACGCCATGATCCAGATTCCCTACGGTTTTAACCGGGTTTTCCCCCGGAGCCGTAACCAGGGGCTGTATATCCTGGGGATGCGGGCCTGCGATATATGTTTTGGCATTGGGCCTGCGGGGACGGGGAAGACCTTTTTGGCTATCGCGGAGGCCCTGCGGCTGGTTCTTTCCAAGAAGATGCGGAAGCTGGTGCTTACCAGGCCCGTGGTGGAGGCGGGGGAGAGTCTTGGTTTTCTCCCCGGCGATCTGGCCCAAAAGATAAACCCCTACTTACGGCCCCTTTACGATGCCATGGAATCCCTGGTTCCCTACGAGGTGATCCACCGCATGGAGGAAAGCCGGGCTATCGAGATTGCCCCCCTGGCCTATATGCGGGGCCGCAGCCTGAACGATTGCGTGGTTATCCTGGACGAAGCTCAAAATACCTCCAGGGAGCAGATGAAGATGTTTCTTACCCGGATTGGGGAAGGGGCCCGGGCGGTGATTACCGGCGATATTACCCAGGTCGATCTGCCTCGCCGGGAGGATTCGGGGCTGCTTCACGCCGTTTCTATCCTTTCCGGCATCCAGGGAATCCAGTTTTCTTTCCTCCATACCCAGGATGTGGTGCGCCACCCCCTGATCAGGAAGATCATCGCCGCCTATGAGGAAGGGGAACGGCAGGGGGGAAACGGTTCGGCCTCCGGGCAAAACCCCCGTGATAAATACGGCCAAGGCTATCGTGAAAAAAAATTCTGAAAAAGGTCCGGATTTTCTCCAAATTCTGCGGCGGGTGTTCAACCTTTCCGCCCTTAGTCCCCTGCCCGCCCTGGTGAGTCTTCTCAGCTTCCTCCTGGTGTTTCTGGTGGCGGCGGGGAATCAGGGGAATGACGGAGGGGAAGGGGATGTTAGAAACTTTGAGGCGGGCCTGGTGGCGGACCGGGATATACAGGCGGAGGAAGATACCTCCTATGTGGACCCGGAAGCTACCCGCCGCCAGATGGAAATTGAGGAGCGGCTGGTCTGCGCGGTGTTCCGCCTTTCCCCGAAAGTGGAAGAGGAGGCCCTGGCCTCCTGGCGGCGCTTTACTGCCTTTGCCCAAACTATTTTCCGGGAGCAGGGTTCCCCGGAGGTTTTTAAGCTCAAGGTCCAGGCTGAATTTCCCGGGGATTTTTCCGGCCAGACCCTGGGGCTCTACTTTGCCGATCCCTCCAGGGACCGTTATGGGGAATACGGCGAGGCGCTGCTCCGCCAGATCATGGGGGCCGGCGTCTTTGCCCTGCCCGAAAAAGGGCTGGACCACTTTAACCCGGAGGCGGTGGAACTGGTTTTCAATTCCGAAGATCACAGCGAATGGGAACGGGTTCCCTACCACAACATTGTTACCAGGGACAAGCTTGACGAGGCCCTTAAAGCCGGGGCGGAGAGTTTCCTGGATCAACCGGCCTTTTCCGGGATCGCCCCTGAACTGGTGGGTCCCTTTGTGCGGGAAAATGTTTTCTTCTCCGAGGAGGATACCCGTCAGCGGCTTCAGGAAGCCCGGGACCGGGTGACGCCGGTGATAAAGCATATTGAAAAGGGCAAAAAGATTATCCGAAAGGGTTTTGTCATTACGGAGGAAAACCTGCGGGATCTGCGGGCCCTGAATTTTACCGGTTCCGGCAGGGACCCCCGGGATATTCTGGATATAGTTCTCCTCTACCTTTTGCTCTAC
The DNA here is from genome assembly GCA_031258265.1 of Treponema sp. Lineage (GTDB taxonomy): Bacteria > Spirochaetota > Spirochaetia > Treponematales > Breznakiellaceae > JAISFT01. The sequence continues at coordinate 3,684 of JAIRNB010000384.1, forward strand.
GGCATTCTGGTTTTTCTCTGCGGGGGAAAGATTCTCCTGGAACGGGACCTGTCCAATCCGGAAATTTACCTTCTCTGCGCCCTTGCCGTCCTGTACCTTGCGGTCTCGGCCTTGCTGAAAAACCTTTCTTTTTCCCTGGAATATATCCCCGTATCCCTGTTCCTCCCCAGCGCCCTCTTTGTGATGCTCCCGGCCCTGCTTATATCTTCCCGGATCTCCCTGGTCTTCGCCATCTTTCTTCCCCTGGCCGCCTTTGCCGGCAGGTTTTTTGACGGCCATTCCCTTATCTTTGCCGTGCTTTCCGGGGTGGTGGCAACCTACTCCCTCCAGGGCGCGGAGAAGCGGATGGATCTGGTGCGGGCGGGGCTTATTATCGCCGCCGTCAACGCCCTGGTTATGGTGGCCATTTTATTGAATGACCACGCCGGCTTTGGCAGTTACCCGCCGATGCTTTTTTGGGCCGCCTTTAACGGCATGGCGTCGGGGATGCTGGTGGTGGGGGTTCTGCCCCCCCTGGAACATGCCCTTAACGCGGTGACAGTTTTTCGGCTTATCGAACTTTCCGACCTTAACAGCCCCACCCTCAAGGCCCTGTTTACCGCCGCGTCGGGAACCTACAGCCATTCGATCATGGTGGCCAATCTGGCGGAGGCGGCCTGCCACGATATAGGGGCCAATTCCCTTTTGGCCCGGGTGGGGGCCTACTACCACGACATCGGCAAGATGGACAACCCCTCCTACTTTGTGGAGAACCAAACCGATTATAACCGCCATGACGATATTGCCCCCCGGCTTTCCGCCACGGTGATCCGCAGCCATGTAAAGCTGGGGGTGGAACGGGCCCAGGCCCTGGGGCTTCCCCAGGCGGTAACGGACATTGTGGCGGAACACCACGGGAATTCGGTGATTACCTGGTTTTACAACAAGGCCCAGCAGCAGGAGGCCGCCGAAGGCAAGGGGGAAGTGAATATCGCGGATTTCAGCTACCCCGGAACCCCTCCCCGGTCCAGGGAATCCGCGGTGGTTATGCTGGCCGACGTTACCGAAGCCGCAGTCCGGACTCTGCAGAAACCTACGGTTCCCAAAATGGAAAAATTTATCCAGGAACTCTTTGCCGCCAAAGTGGAACATGGGCAGCTTGCCCGCTCGGAACTTACCTTTCGGGACCTGGAGACCATCAGGAAGGCTTTTGTCCGCGTTTTGGCCGGGTACTACCATTCCAGAATCGAATACCCCCGCCCCGCGGGGGAGGCCCAGGAAGCTAAGGGGGAGGGGAAAGCTTCCGCCGGAATCCGCGCCGGGGAGGCGGCGAACTCTTCCTCCGGCGGACAGGAATGAACCGGGTGGAAGTAGAAGCCGGGGATCTTCCTTTACCGGCCTGGGCGGAAAAGTCCGGCGCCTTTGTTATCAAGGCCCTGGAAAAACTGGGAAGGGACGGCTGGGATCTTTCGGTCCTCTACTGCGGGGATCGATTCATTAAAAGCCTTAACGCCCGCTACCGGGGCCGAGACGAGGCGACGGATATTCTTTCCTTTCCCCAGGGGGAGGATTTTCCTCCGGCCCCGGGAGGCCGCCGCCTGGCGGGGGATATTGTTATTTCCCTGGATACCCTGGCGGAAAACTCCGGATTCTTCGGCGTCTCCATGGATGAGGAGTTACGCCGTCTTTTAATTCATGGTATTCTTCACCTTGACGGTATGGATCACAAAACTAATGAAAAAACAGAGCCTATGCTGCGTCTGCAGGAGGAAATATTGGATAATCTGGCGGGGGAGCGGATCATAGTATGAGTTCCACCAATTCAGGCCAGGGCAGGAGTTTTTTTGAACTGGGCAGGATCTTCAGGAAATCTCCCCCGGCGGAAAGTCCGGCGGGGACGGAGGAAAAAGAAGAATCCCCCCCCCTTACCCGTAAAATCCTCTCGTCCCTCAATTCCGATCAGCGGGAAATGGTTCGGGGTATTGCGGACCTTTCGGATACCACCGTAAAGGAGGTCATGGTTCCCCGGACCGATACGGTGTTTCTCTCCGCCGGGGCTTCCCGGGACGAGCTGCTTGAATTAATGGCGGAAAGTGAACATTCCCGTTTTCCCGTGTACCGCGACACCATTGATAATGTAATTGGAATTCTCCACGTCAAGGATGTCCTTAGAACCCTGGTGAAAAACGAGGTCTTTGACGCGGCAAAATTACTGCGGAAGCCTTTTTTTGTGCCGGAAAGCAAGAGGATCGAAGGACTCCTCCGGGAACTGCGGCGCCGCCGGGTTCATATTGCCGTGGTGGTGGATGAGTACGGCGGGGTTTCGGGGATTGTCTGCATGGAAGACATTATCGAGGAGATCGTGGGGGATATTCAGGATGAATTTGACCACGAAACCGAGGACCTTCTTAAACTGGGGGAAGGGACCTGGCTCTGCGACGCCCGGCTGAACCTGGAGGATCTGGCCCAGGAAACAGGCATAGAATTACCCTTTGAATCTTTTGATACCCTGGGGGGTTTTGTCTTCGATCTTTTTGGGAAGATACCGGTCCGTTATGAAAAAGCCGTTTACCGGGGTCATGATTTTATCATCCAGGACATGGATGGCCACAAGATCAATACGGTAAAGATAATCCTCCACCGGGAGGCGGAGCCGTGATCCAGGGCCGCCGGAATCGTTCCGTTTTTTCCCCCCTGGGTCCGGCGCTGGTCTTTGTTTTTTTAACCGCCCTTCCCCTGGGGGCCCAGGATCGTTCCAGCCCGGAGTATTGGTACGAACAGGGCCGGGCCTCCATGCTGGAGGAGGACTGGTACGCCGCCGCGGAGGCCCTCATGGAGTGCCTCAGGCTTAAGCCCGCCTATGCGGAAGCCAATGCGGCCCTGGCGGAGTGTTACTATGAGCTGGGGGAATTCAGCCAGGCCCTGTCCTGGGTCCGCAAGGCCCGGACCTTCGCCCGGGCTGACATGGGTCTTGCCAACCTGGAAGCCTCCACCCTGACGGCTCTGGGGCGGCTGGAAGCGGCCCAGGCCGTCGTGGACGAAATTCTGGCCCGGGAACCCTACAACCGGGAAGCCCTTTTCGCGGCGGGGGAACTGGACCTTGCCAGGGGCCAAAGCGGGCGGGCGGTGGAACGTTTCCGGGACGCGGTGCGCCGTTATCCCGACGACCGCCGGCTTCTCATATCCCTGGCCCTGGTCCTCTCCTCCCTGGGGGAGGAGGAAAGCGCCCGGTCTTACATTGAGCGGGCCCTTTCCCAGCGGCCGGAGGATTACCGGGTTTACTACTACGCCGCCTATCTGGACGCCCGCGCCGGGCGGCTTCCCCAGGCCCTCCGCTACGCGGAACAGGCCCTTTACTACCGGCCCGGGTATGTCCCGGCCCGGGCCCTCCTGGGAAGCCTCCGTTACCGGACAGGGCAGTATGAGGAAGCCCTGCGGCTGGCGGATACCCTTATCGCCCGGAGCAGGGAGGAAAGCGGGGCCTGGTATCTCAAGGCCCTGGCCCTGCGCCGCCTGGGCCGGGGGGCCGATGCTATCCGGGTCCTGGCCGAAGCCCACAGCATAGATCCGGGGGACGAATTTATCCTTTTTACCCTGGAAGACCTGCTAATCGGTGAAAGTTCTTTGGAGGATTCCCGGCGGGCCCGCTGGGCCTCCCTCCACTTTGATCGGGGCCGGGATTTCCGTTCCCGAAACCTGGGGGATGAGGCGATCTTCGAATACCGCCGGGGGCTCCGCCTTAACCCCTATGCCAGGGAGCGGCGGGAATACGCGGAACTGCTGCGGCTTCAGGGCTACCCCGCCCGCTATCTGGAGGAACTGCGGGTCGCCCAGGATCAGGGCCATGGGGACCGGAATTTGAATGACGCGGTGGAGACCTACGCTTCCCTTCTCTCCGGCTCCCTGTTCAACCGCTGGCAGGTGAACCCCGTGGAGATCAGCAAGCCCCACTGGAAGATCGCCGTATTTTCCGTCGCCTCCCAGTCAAGTTTTTTCCATGTGGACGCCGCCCAGGCCGCCGCTTCCCTGGTACGGGAGATTCTGATCCACCAGAGAAATATCGACTCCATGGAACTGCCCCTGGCCCAGCCGTCATTTTCCCAGGCTTTCAGAACCGCCCGGGAGGCGGGGGCGGATTATTTTCTCCTGGTTTCGGTCTCCGAGGGGGATCGGGATATTTCCCTTGCGGGGGAACTCTTTGTGGCCCGCACCGGCGCCCCGGCCTGGAACTATCCGGTTTTCCGCAGCGGCGAAGACCGGCTGCGAAACGCCGCCCGGGGTCTGGCGGAGGGACTTGCCGCCGTCCTTCCCCTGCGGGGGGAGATTCTCAAACGCCGCCAGGCCCAGGCCCTGATGGACAAGGGCCGCTCCGATGGCGTAAGCCCCGAAATGGTCTTCGATGTTGTCCGCAAAGGCGGCGCGGAGGTCCTCAACGAGGGGATCGGCCTGGCTTACGACCCGGACGATATTGTGGGTACTTTTACCGTGGATGCCGCGGATGAGGAGGTGGCCGCCGGTACGCTAAGCCGCTCCGGTTTTTTTGATCGTATTTCCGTGGGGGATGAACTTATCCTCCGCGATGACGAGGCGGACGGGCAGACCCCCGTTTCCGGGACGGCAAACCCGGAACTGCGGAGACTCCTCAGGATGCTGCGGTAAAATATCATCTTGGATTTGGGCGCATCCCCGCCCCTGCGGGGCGGGGACCGGGCTTTTCGGGGCTCCGCTAAGGCAACTACCGTTGCCACGCTCCGGCCTCCTCGCCCCGCCTCCGGCGGGGCTGCGGTGGCGCGCTTCGCGCCCCCTACAATCCCTTGCGCTGCTAAAACATGGCATCCATGCCATGTTTTAGCTTTAGGTTTTTGCTTCACAAAAACCTAAGCATTTACCACAGCCGGCATCCCTGCCGGCAGGCTGTATATTAACAAATGTGGAACCGCATAGCCCGGAACAGGCAACCGTAGGTTGTATATTAAACCATTGCGGCATTGATGAGTGCCAATAAAGCCC
>JAIRNB010000002.1 GCA_031258265.1 Treponema sp.
CTAATAAACAACCTGCGGTTGTTTGTTCTTGGCCTGCGCAAGGGATAGAGCGGAAATACCGGAGACTTTACCAGAGGTAAAGTCGAGGAATTGCAGCGATAGCCCGGTTTTTGCGTGCCCGGCACGCAAAAATGCGCCCAAAACAAACAAAAAAAGTAAAGGCCGGTCCCCTGATTGCGCCCTTGCAAAAATTCCCTTTTCGATAGTATAGTCAAACAAAGGGTGTTCCCTTGGCCAATAACCGCCATGGGGTGAAGGAAGGACATGATGGCGGATCAGAATCAGTTAGTCACTTTTCAGCTTGGGGAAGAGCTGTACGGCATCAATATCATGGACGTAAAGGAGATTGTCAGGGTACAGGGTATCAGGGCTATCCCCAATGCTCCGGCTTATGTTGAGGGTATTTTTAACCTTCGCAGCGAAATTATTCCCATAATCAACCTCCACAAACGGTTTCATCTTAAAAAAATGGTGAATTCTGAGGAAGACGAGCTTCTTTCCGGTTTCATTATCCTGGATATTGACGGAATGAAGCTGGGGGTTATTATTGACCGGGTTTCCAGGGTAGTTACCATCGAAAAAGAGGAAATTCAGCCCCCGCCTCAGATGCTCAGCGGGATTGGGGCGGAGTATATCCAGGGCGTGGTACGTCAGGAACGCGGGTATCTTATCATCCTGGACATCCGGGACCTCTTTAATCCTAAAGAACTACAAAAGATTGCTGAGTTGCGCAGGTAGCGCTGCAATTCTATGAAAATTGATGTCTTTTCTCCCACTATCAGGCGGAAAGAGATGGACGCGGTTCTTACGGCCCTGGTAGAGGATAAGATAGGGCCCGGGGAACAGGCGCAGCTCCTGGTCCAAAACGCCAAAGAAATCCTTAAATTTGATTATTGTATGGCCCTGAGGAGTCCGGCTATCGCCCTCCGTATTGCCCTGCGGGCCCTGGGGCTTCAGGACGGCCAGGGGGTTCTTCTTTCGGCTCTTTCGCCCCGCTACTACCGCGAAGTCCTGGGGGAACTGCGCCTTATTCCCGTGTACTGTGATGTGGAAGCCGGGAGCCCCCTTACCGGGAGCTCTGCCATCGAGGCGGCCATGGGCCGGAGGAAAGACCTGGAATTCCGCTGTATCCTTCTTAACCACAGCCTGGGTTTCTTACCCGCTTTCCAGGGGATCGCGGAACTGGGAATCCCGGTTATTGAAGACCGGTCCCATAGTTTCGGTTCCGCCCTGGATTCTCTTCCCCCCGGGGAAAACCCTTCCGCCGGGAATCCAGCCGGAAGGTCCGCGGGGGCGGAGGCCGGAGAAACGGGAAAATACGGCTGTGCCCTTTACAGTATCCTGGGCCTGGAAGAGCGGGACATGCTTACCGGCGGCGGGGGGGCCCTGCTCTACGCGATGAACCGCCGGGACGGATCGGCGCTGCGGAACTTTGCCGGCCTTCCCCCGGAATACGGCCTGCCGGATATGAATGCGGCGATGGCGGTGATCCAGCTTCGGGAGTCCCAGAGGAATTTGGAACGGCGCCGGGAAATTGCCGCCATATACAACCAGGCCGCCCAGCGCACCCGCCACCGCCGTTTTGTGATGGACGAAAATTTGTCCTACAACAACTATGCCTTTCCCCTGATCCTGGAGACCAGCCTGAAGGACGTAAGGGCCTATGCCCGGAAAAAGGATATTCTGCTGGAAGGCGCCTTTGCCCGGACGCTGATGGGAGAGGCCGTCGAAAATGGACCGGAGGGGCCGGAAAGCGATCCGGGAGAAGGTCTTGGTCGGGAGAACTGCCCGGAAGCCTATTCCCTGACTCTAAGAACCGTATTATTTCCCCTGTATCCCCGGCTTAGTTCCGCGGAAGTGGAACGAATTTCAAAACTCATCATCACCCTGCCATAAAGGGGCAAAAAATGGCCGCGCTACGACGGGTTTTGCTTTTTATTAACTTGCACAAAAGCGGCGCCCAGGGGCTGGCGGATGAAATTGGCGCGGAGTTAAAAGGCCGGGGCCTGGAGGTGGATTCCTTTACCTTTAGGAACGAGGGGCTTTTTACCGGGGAAGGGGTTTACGATCTGGCCTTTAGCCTGGGGGGGGACGGTACGGTCCTCTATACGGCCCGGGCCATGGCGCCCCTGGGAACGCCCATTATTCCGGTGAACCTGGGAACCCTGGGTTTTATCGCCGTGGTTCATCCGGCCGCCTGGAAAACGATTCTAGGTCAATGGGAGGAGGGGCGGGCCCCGGTTTCCGGGCGGTTCATGCTGGAACTGGCCATAGAACGGCGGGGAAGGCGGATTAACCTGGGCTGCTGCCTCAATGACGCGGTAATTTCGGCCACGGGGATTGCCAAACTTATCCGTCTTAGGGTGGAATCCGTTATTCCCCCTTTCCGGGAAGAGGGGCTTGAACTGGTGAGACTCGGTGAGTACCGGTCCGACGGCCTTATTGTAGCCACCCCTACCGGTTCCACCGCCTATTCGGTCGCCTCCGGGGGGCCCATCCTGGAACCGGAAATGGAAGCGATGATCATTAACCCGATCTGTCCCTTTGCCCTTTCCAACCGGCCCATTGTCCTTTCCCCTGGGGAAACGGTGATTGTTACGGTGGAAAAGGAACAGCGCAGCGGGGTATTATTAACGATTGACGGCCAGGTAACAGAGGCCCTGGAACCGGGGGACCGGATCTATATCCGGAAGGCCCCTTTCCGCGCCCTCTTGGTGGCCTCTGACCGCCGGGGTTTTTACAACGCCCTGCGGGTCAAGCTTGCCTGGCCGGTTTCCGGCCCCAGGGAAGTTCAAGAATCCCCGCGGGGCGGGGCGGCGGGTCCCGATGCTTGAAGAACTATCGATTAGAAACTACGCGCTCATTGAAAATATCTCCCTTTCCTTTGGGGGCGGCTTCAACGTGTTCAGCGGTGAGACCGGCGCGGGGAAATCGATTATTGTCGGGTCTTTGAGTTTTTTAATGGGGGCGAAGGCGGAAACCGACGTGATTCGCAGCGGGACCGAAGAGGCCGCGGTATCGGCGGTCATATCGGTACATCCCCAAAACCTGGATGCCCGGGAATGGCTTGACAGCCGGGATATTCAACTTGAGGATGGGCGGATCATCGTGCGCCGGGGCATCAAGAACACGGGCAGGGGTTCGATATTCGTTCAAAACGCGCCGGTAACCAGGGGGGATCTGGCGGAACTTATGGCCCTGCTCTTCGATCTCCACGGCCAGCACAACCATGAATCCCTTTTACGCAAGGAAAACCACCGGCGCCACCTGGACCGTTTTGCCGGTCTTGAGCAGGAGGCCGCCGAATTCAACCGGGTGTTCTTGGAACTTTCCGAAAAAAAGAAGGCCCTGGAGCTTTCGCTCAGCTCCCAGCGGGACCGGGATACCCGCCTTGAACTGCTCAACTATGCGGTGGAAGAAATCACCGCCGCCGCCCCGAAAAAAGGTGAAAGCCGGGAACTGGAAAACGAGGCCCAAAAACTTGGGGATTTTGAAAAACTGGCGGCCCAGGTAAATGCCGCGGCGGCGGCCCTGTACGATGATGAAGTTTCCCTGTTAAGCCAGGCCCGCCGGGCCCGGGGGGCCCTGGACGCGGCCCTTGGCATTGACGGCTCTCTTGAACCTTTGAATAAACGCCTGGGCGATCTTTACTTTGAGGCGGAGGATCTGGCGGAGGAATTCCGGTCCTACCGGGAATCTTTAAGCTACGATCCCGCCAGACTCCAGGAGATAGAAGAACGGCTTAACCTGCTGTACCGCTTAAGGAAAAAGTATGCCGGCCTTGACCGTTCGGGACAGGATTCCGAAGAGGGAATTCTGGCCTACAAAGAACAGGCGGAGGCGGAGATTGCGGAACTTTCCGGTATCGAAGAGAACAGGGAAAAGCTGAAGGCGGAGATTGCGGGCCTGGAAAAAAACATCGGCGTCCGGGCCCTTTCCCTGGGGGCCAAGCGTAAAGAAGCGGCCCGGGCCCTGGGGGAGGGGATCACCGGGATTCTCGGCCGCCTGGGGATGCCCAACGCCAGATTTTCTCCCGCCTTAAGACCCAAGGGGCAGGGGGCCCTGGTCCTTGGCCCCTGGGGGGCGGAGGATGTGGAATTTCTTATTTCCGCCAATGCCGGGGAACCTTTGAAGGATCTTTCGCGGATTGCCTCCGGGGGGGAGCTTTCCCGGGTAATGCTGGCCATTAAGACGGCCCTTGCCTCGGCGGATACCCAGGGTAATGATGTTTCACCGGAAACCCTTATTTTTGATGAAATTGACACGGGGATCGGCGGTGAAGTGGCCCTGTCCGTGGGGGAATATTTGCTAAAGACCGGGGAACGGAAACAGATCTTCTGCGTAACCCACCTGGCAAGCATCGCCGTGCGGGCCGGCAGCCACTACAAGGTGGAAAAGGGGATTATCCCCTCCAGGGGGGGGGAACGGACGGTGACAACCGTCAAAGTCCTGGGGAAGCATGAAAAACGGCAGGAGATCGCGCGGATGCTGGCGGGGGACGCGGGAAACGCGGCCCTTGCCCATGCGGATGATCTTTTGGCAAAATATGGACGAAAGGCATAACAGAGCATAGGAATGTCAAAAATTTCCGGCCAGGACCGGGCCCAATACCTGGAAAAAATTAAAAACTATCACACGTCTATAGAAACATGCCTGGACAAAGAAAAAGAGATACTCAATACCATAAAAAACAGCCCAGAGGATTCAACCTTCATGCGCCTGTCCCTGGTGGATGTGATGCTCAATCTTAGTTCCTATTACCTTATCCAAAACGGAGTGTCCCAATCGGTACTAAAACTTAAAAATGAGGATGCCCTGAACGAAGCCCGTAAATCTATTTATAAAAGCGTCATCTATCTTGAACAGATTGTCGGTAATCTGATAGACGCGCCGTTTTCGGAATATGAAGAGAAACTAGAGCAGATTACTTTTTTAAGTCCTCAACAGCGCTACTGTCTGATCCGGAAGATGGGATGCGCCATTTATCTTCTGGAAAACGCCTTTGGGGAGAACAGCAAATGGAAATGGGCCTTTGTGGATCTGGAGGGCCGTTACGCGGCGGCGGCAAAAAATATATTTAACCTGAGAACCGTGGTATCCAACATGGACCCCCGTTCACCGAATTACGCTCCCACGGTTTATCATCTGCGGCTTGTAAAAAAACTGCTTATGCAGGCGGCCAACCGGTACCGGGATCGCTACGAGTTGTCCACCAGCAGGGTTAATGATTTTGAAATGGGTATCCGTTTTCTCAGCGCCCTCCGCCGGCTTCTCCTGGTTTTTGGAGAACAGGAAGAAGCCTGGACGGTAAAGCGGAAGCTGGATATTTGGGAATCAAAACTGAACAAGGATATTCAGCGCGATCCCGCGTA
>JAIRNB010000058.1 GCA_031258265.1 Treponema sp.
TCCTTTTTTTATTGGGGTTCTGATCCTTTGGTTCCGGCAGCGAAAAAACCGCCCCGGAGCTTAGCAGCCCATACTTCTATTTTGTTTGCGGTTAATTCGAATCCTAAATTACCCCAAAAGACTCCAATTTCGTTGTTTTTTTACGATTAGTGGCCTATATTTTTTTTATAAAATGAAAAAATACCTCTTAATAGCCATGTTAATACAGGTAACTCTTGTTCTGTTCTCCCAATCCCGGGATGATGTATCTGTTTTCCTGCCCCCCACCACCGGCGGTACAGAAGAACAACAGGCTTTTTTCGATGAAAATTTTCGCATGGAACTTATCGGCGCCAATTATGCCATTGCCGAAGACCAAAAAACGGCCGATTATTCCATTAATTTAATAATTACCCAGGAAGTGGAAGACGGTTATGGGGATGTGGCGGAAGAAATCGTTAATGTCCTCAGTATTTCCCTGATCGACAATTCGGACAGCCACGAGGTCATCCAGTTTTCCTGGGCCTTTCAAAACCTGGAAGAGATGTACGAGTGGAACCTTCACCTTATCTACCAGGCCATGGCCAATATACCCCTGACTAAACTCAGCTCCGTACCGGACACCAACCACTGGCGGAACAAGTGGCTTTACATCTGTGGTTATGGCGGTTTGGACTTAAACTTTGGCTTTTACGACAGCGGAAACGAAATTTCTTTCCAGAACCGGGAATACATATTCTATCCGGGTCCCCTGTTTGCCCTGGGGGTAGAATTCCAGTTTCTCAATTTCATGTCCGCGGAATTTGAGATAAGCGGCGCTCCCTACGAGATCGACAGCAGCCACAGCGCCATCATGTTCGGCATGCCTCTGCTCCTTAAATTCCCCTTAAAACCCAGCAGACACTTCATGCTGGAACCCTACGGGGGAATACAGTTTAATACCGGTTCCCAGGGCAGCGTCATCCCCCCGCTTTTCTCCTGGGTAGGGGGATTCCAATACGGAATTAAAGCCGGGGACAGGGGGGTCATTATCCTGGATCTCCGGGCGGTGGGAGATATTGGCAATACAAAACTTGTCCCCCCCGCCCAGGCTCCGCACCCCGCCGCCAACACCAATCCCAAAACATACGACAGGATAGACCGTTTCCAACTGCAGATCTTGGTGGGCTTTAAGGTGGGTTTCTACAACCGCAACAAGGATGAAGAGAAAAACAATACCCAATCCGCCGCATGGTTTGCTGCCGAAGAAAGCACCGAAGAAACCGCCGGGGAAAGCGTTGAAGAAAATCCCGAACCGGATTCCGGGCCCCAACCGGATTCAGAATCCGAATCCGGCTATGAATGAGCCTGTCCGAAAACCGGAGTTTTCGGACAGGGTTTACCAAAAAAATACGGTTCCCCGGGGTTTTTGCAGCGCTGAAGCCTGTTAATTCCAAGCGGCCCTTATGCGGGAAGCACCCACTTATACTCCCCGTTGTCCCAAGTCCCGAAAAAGTCCCCGTAGCTTATATTCCAGACGGACTTCCCCAGTTTTCCAATGGCAATTTGATTCTTGATCAGGTACTGCCAAAAACCGGAACCCCCGATCTCACCCTGCAGTATCAGCCCCTGGGGGACGCCGTCCCGGAGAATCAGCTTGCGGTAGTTGCGCCGGTCCTCCTTGATCAGAACCTCGTCCCCCTCCCCGGCGTTGACAGCCCCCAGGGAAAGGGACAGGAGGCCGAAGAAATTCACTGTGTTTTTCAGGGTAAAGCGGTCATCGTACTTCCAGGGTACCCCGCACATATTCTGGGCGGCGATCTCCCCCTGCTTTACCGCGTTAGGCCAGATACCCGAAAGCCCCGCCGCGTCTCCCGCGGCATAAACGCCGGGGATACTGGAGGCCAGGTAGTCATCCACCTTAACCGCCCCCCGCCCGGTAAGTTCCACACCGCTCCCCTCCAGCCAGGCCGCGGCGGGGCGTACCCCCACGGCCAGGATCACCAGATCGCAGGGGACGCTCCGGCCGTTATCCATCTCCAGGGCGCAAATCCGGGGCCCCCCGGCGGAGGCCTCGCTCCTGGTGTTTACCACCTTGCGGCCCAGGTGGAAAACCACCCCCCGCCGCTCAAAGAGCCGCTGGTAAGCCTCCGCCGCATGGGCGTCCAGGTTGATCGCCAGGGCCGTGGGGGCCATTTCGATCACCGTGATATTCCGGGAAAGGCCGAGCTTTTCACCCTGCTCCAGGAGGCCGCTCACCGCGTCCAGTCCCACCAGTCCCGCGCCGATAACCGCAATCTCCCTGGCGCTTTTCCCCGCTTCGGCGATAGCCCGGGCGTCGGCCAGATGCCGCAGCCCAAAGGCGTTTACCGCGCTTCGCAAGTCCCCGATGGGGGGCGTAACGGAATTGGCCCCGGTGGCAATCAGCACCGTGTCCCCGCCGGCTAGTTCCATATCGCCGGCGTACACCTTCCTGGCCGCCCCATCCAGACGGCTTACCGCCGTACCCCGAATCCATTCCACCCGGGGACCGGAAAGAACATCGTCGTTAATAAAATTAAGCTTCTCCGCGTCCCTTTCCCCGGCGATAAATTTGTGGAGCATACAGCGGGAGTAGACCTCCCGGTCCTCCGAAACCACCGTCACCGTATCCTGGGGTCCCTCCTTCAAAATAGTGCGCAGGGCGGCGATTCCTGCGGCGCCGGCGCCGATAATCAGATGTCTTTTACTCATACCGCCGCCTCCTCAAGCGCCACTTCCTCCACATGGATAGCCTTCTTAGGGCAGTTCTTCACGCAGTTGGGTTCTTCCCCGTCGTCAATGCAAAAATCGCATTTGATAATCCGCCGGCCGCCGCTCCGTTCGGGTTTGATGTTCCCATAGGGGCAGCTCATGACGCACATAAAACAGGCGCCGCAGCGGTCCCCGTCGTACTGAACATGGCCGGTCTTTGGGTCCTTCCGCAGGGCCCCGGACATACAGGCGGCCACACATTCGGGGACCGCGCAGTGGCGGCAGAACAGGGGAACATAACCCCCGCCCCCCTTCACAATGCTGTGGCGGACCTCGTTCCGGGGGTCCAAAAGATCTAAATCGTAAATCGTCCCCGGCCCTTCCCGGTGGGCCTGCATACAGGCGATACTGCAGTTCTTACAGCCGTCACATTTATCCTGCTCAATAAAGATTCGTCTCATACCGGGCCCCCTATATCTTTAAGGCCCGGCGTTTTTCCAGGATGATCTTTTCAAGGATCTCCGCCGATTCCCGGGCGTCCTCGTTAATGATCACCTGGCCCCCGGTGAGGGACTTCATATCCTGGGTAAGGACCTGGGTGGCAACCTTACTGCCGGTAACAAAGGGGGGTTTCCCCAAATGCAGGGGCAGCCCCAGGGCAAGGCCGAAGCAGCCGTCCGCCAGGGCCTGCTCCTCCAGCCACTGGGCGGCGGAAAGGACCAGGGGAAGCTGGGGCATGTCGATGCCCAGGGCCTCCGCCAGCTCTGTGGCGACAATCTCCAGCCGTCCAATGGCAAGGCAGGGGCCAAAGTTCAGCACCGGGGGAATCCCCAGCTGCCTGCACACCGCCTTAAGACCCGGCCCGGCCAGCTCCGCCGCATCGGGGATCATGAGGCCGCAGTTCTCAATACCCCCGGAGGAACAGCCCGCGGTAAGGACAATAATGTCCCTGGCGATAAGTTCCCTGGTCAGCGCTACGGTCAGCACATCGTGGCCCCCGGAAACCAGGCTGGAGCAGCCCACAACCCCGGCGACTCCCTTAATCTGCCCCCCCACAATCAGATCGATCAGGGGCTGCCAGTTTCCCCCCAGGAATTTCTTCAGGGAAACCTCGCTTACCCCGGTCAGGGTATTGGCGTTGCCGTGTTCCGGGAACAGGTTTAGTTCCACCCGGGGCCGCCGTTCCCGGTAGGCGGCGATCACCATGTCGATAATCTCCTCGCTGTGCTGGGCCCGCCGGGCAAAGACAAAGGGTTTGTACTCCGCGTTAGCCTTCTTTGCCACATCGTCCACACAGATCTGCTTAATCAGAAGTTCATCGCAGACCGTCTCGATCCCCGGCAGGGTACAGTTAAACTCGGAGATCACCGCGTCAATGGCCCCGGTGGCCAGAATCGCCTCGCTGGTGTAGTTGTTCCCCGCGTGGCCGTCAAAAATATCCGTGTAATGCGCGCCCCGGAGCTGCAGGTCCTGGCCCACACAGGTACAGCCCACCAGCCTAAAGCCCTTGGCCCCCGCGGAACGGGCCTTAGCTACAACCTCCGGCGCGGTAAGCCGATCCTGCAGGTGTACAAACATCGTATGCTGGTGGCCGGTGATCATAATATTGATATAGTCCGGATCAATGACCCCCAGGCCCACCGGGGCAAGGCGGATCTCCGGTTCCCCCAAAAGCACATCGTTCAATAAATTGGTCAGGGTAAGGCCGTATATCCCCGTGGAGATTCCCAGCTTCAGGCAGTCCAGCAGCATGTTCACCGGATCGGAGTTCAGGTTGGTGGAACACTTAACCACCCCCTTAAAGACCTCGCCCTTTGCGCCCCCGGGGAGGATTCCCAGCTCCTTCCACAGCTTGTAACGGGGCGGATAGGCGATCTTCTCCACCAGGTCCATGGGAACATATTCCGGCTTGTACAGATCGTTCAGCACCGCCTCCGCCACATTCAGGGCCTTTTCGTGATCATCCCCGCCGGAAACCCCAAAGAGTTTGCAAAGCCGTTCCAGGGCCCCCAGCCCCCGGAGCTTCCCCTTTTCCAGGGCGGTGTTTTTCAGATTAAGGGCGGTATTCTCCACCACATGAATATAACAACCCGATCCGGAAGCCACCGCCCGCAGCAGGTTCCGGGTAACCATCACATCCGGCGTAGCGCCGCAGACACCCCGGGGGGAATCGGGGGTAATCCGGCAGGGCCCGTTGGCGCAGAGCCTGCAGCAAACTCCCTGCAGCCCAAAGCCGCACTTGATCTCCTGACTTTCCACCCGGTGGTGGGAAGTCTCCATCGGCAGTTTGGCAATAAAGCCCTCCAGGGCCCTGTCCGCGCTTGCGCAGGTACTGCACCCATAACAACTGTCCAGCATATTCCTCTCCTCCATTCATCCATTCATTCGTCGTTAAGCCGCGCTACAAAATCTGATCCAGGGTCCTCTCTCTAAGCCCCGCCAGAATCAGAGCCTGAATCCGCTCAAATTCGCCGTGGACCTTACACTGCTTACCCCCCTCTCTATGGGGACAGCGGTAATTGTGATCCATGCACTCACTGAGCAGCAATTTTCCGTCTACGGCGATCATCACATCAAACAAGGTAATCTGCGCCGCCGCCCGCGTCAGGCGGTAGCCGCCGCCTGCGCCCCGGAAACTCTGTACCAAACCTCCTTTTTCCAGTTTTTTCAGTATCTTGTAGGCAAAAGGGACCGGGACCAGCTCTCCGGCGCTGATGTCCCCCATACTCTTCTTGGCCCCGTCCGCAAGACTCCTGATGATCCGTACCGCGTAATCCGATTCCCTGGTAATAAACATAGCTAAGTATACAGATACTGGATAAAATTAATCAAGAAAATTATCATAAAAATATGGGGCGCATCCCCGCCCCTCCGGGACAGGGACCGGGCTATCCGGGGCTCCGCGGGTCCCTTACCCGCTCCGGCCTCCTCGTCCCGCCTTTGGCGGGACTGTGGTGGCCGCTCCGCGCCCCTACTATCCCTTGCGCGCGCAAACTTCGTTTGCGGCCCGACACGCTTCGCGTGTCGGGCTTGGGAGTTTTGCTTCGCAAAACTCCAGGTACAGGATCGCGGGTTGTGTAACGAATGATGCGGCCAAGCTTTAGCTGGGGCAGTGCGCGCAGTGCGGTCGCGGCTCACCGCGCGGAGCGCGTTGAAAGTTCCGGGATGCCGAGGGGCCAAAGGCGGCGAAGCGCATACAGTTCTGTTTTATGCGCAGTCCATTTTGTTTTTATTTTGATGTATTATTTTCATAATTTATTGTAATAAATAATTTAATTCAATTTCTGGGAATACTGTATGTATTTTATTTATTATAGTTAACGTAGGATTAGACTTTTTCTCTAGTCTTTGATAACTGTAAATATTTTTCATTCCAAGCATTTCTGCAACTTGTTTTTGTGTCATATTGGAATTAAGTCTATAATTTTTTAATAATACCGCCAAAGCAATTTCCGGTTCAACTTGAATCTTCATTATGTTTTTTTCAACATCCAACGAGTTATCAGGTAATGGAAATATAATTTTTGAATCAGAGGGCTCTTCAAGAAATAAATTCAATGCTTCTTCACAGTTTTTATATAGTTCCTCTTG
>JAIRNB010000158.1 GCA_031258265.1 Treponema sp.
AGGTCATCGTACCGGCCATCACCTTTATGGCTACCATAGCGTATCCCCTTTCAGTAGGAGCGAAACTGGTTTTTGCCGACATCGATCCCCGGACGGTGAATATGGATCCCGCGGATGTGGAACGAAAAATCACCAAAAAAACAAAGATGATCATTCCGGTAGACATCGGCGGGTATCCGGTTGATATAGACCCTTTAATGGAGCTTGCGAAAAAGCATAACCTCATCGTCCTGGAGGACGCGGCCCATGCCTTTGGCGCTAAATACAAGGGCAGAATGGTAGGAACCACCGCGCATTTTACCGGTTTCAGTTTTCATGAAGTAAAAAACAACACCTCCTTTGGTGAGGGAGGGCTCCTTGCCACTACCATCCCGGGCTTCCAAAACGATATGAAACGGGCGCGGTTCCTGGGGCTTGACTTTAGCCGCGCGGCCAAGGACTGGCTCTACGACGTTACCGCCATTCCGGGGAAGTACGGTTTTTCGGTTCCGGGGAACGCCTCGGTAACGGAAATCCAGGCTCTGGGTCTGCGTCAGCAAATGAGCCGTTACGAAACTATCCTGGCCGAGCGCCGCAGGGCGGCCGCCCGGGTCACCGGACGGCTGTCCAAAAATTCCGCCATCATTCCCCAGGATCCGGGAAACAACGATTACGTCTCCACCTTCCACCTCTACCAGATTCAGATCGATCCTGAAAAGGCCGGCGGCGATGTACAGCAATTCAAGAAAAAAATGAGCGGCAAGGGGGTTACCAATATTCCTCACTTTGGTCCCCTGTATCGTTTTGAGATTGTCCGCCAGATGGGCTATGCGCCTGAAGCGATTGCCAAAACCTGCCCGGTCTGTGAAGATGTTTTCTACCGCCGCTATACCCATCTCCCCCTTTACGGACTGTCTGATGAACAGCTCGATTACATGGCCGATACCGCCCTGGAGTGTGTGGCGGAGATGCAGGCCGGAACATGAGGTTGCCGCGGCAATGATGAACATACACCTCTTGGGGGACACATCCATACGGGAAGGTTTCGCGGAACTTCAGGACCTGCTGGATCTCCCCGCCAAAACAGGAAGCATCAGCGTTGAAGCGGAAAAGACCGCCGGTTCCCTGCTCGAAGTAACCGGTGTTTCGGGAACATACAAGATCCGCTTTTCCGAAAAAGTTTTTTTCTTTCGCGGCCTGGGGCTCCTCTGTCAGGAATTGGAAAAGGGCGGCAGGGATATCGCTATAACCGAAATCCCCCGCTTTACCATGGACGGGGCCATGTACGACGTGACCCAGGGAAACGCGGTGATGCGGGTCCCTACGGTAAAGGAGATCCTGCGGCGCATGGCCCTTATGGGCCTTAACCTGTTTATGCTTTACGTGGAAGACAGTTATGATCTGAAAGACAATCCCTATTTCGGCTATATGCGTTCCCGGTACTCCCAAAAAGAACTCAAGGAGCTGGATGATTTCGCCTGGTCTCTGGGAATAGAGATGGTACCCTGCATTCAGACGCTGGCCCATCTTATTGATGTACTTAAGTGGGAAGTTTACCAGGACATCCGCGAAGATGACGACACCCTTTTGGTGGGGGAAGAAAAGACCTATCGCTTTGTGGAACAGATGATAACCCAGAGCGCGGCCCCCTTCCGCACCCGGCGCATGCATATTGGCATGGATGAGGCCTGGGAGCTGGGACAGGGGCGGTATCTCCTTAAAAATGGCTATCGCAGCAAATTCGAGATCATGCATGAGCATTTGACCAGGGTAGCGGAAATCTGCCGTAAAAATAACATCCGGGCCATGATATGGAGCGATATGTACTTCCGCGCCGCCTCGCCCACCGGGGACTATTACGACATCGCGGCCCCCATACCGCCGGAAGTGTCCGCCGCCGCTCCACCGGATATACAGATGGTCTACTGGGATTATTACCACGATACCGTGGACTTCTACCGGGAATGGCTCAAACGGCATGGGGCTTTCAGGGGGGGGACCGTCTTTGCCGGAGGAATGTGGAACTGGACCGGATTCGGCATGAACTGGGGGAAGACCGTTACAAACACCAACGCCGCCCTTAGGGCCTGCAAAGAATCGGGCTGCAAAGAAGTTTTTATGACCGTGTGGGGAGACGACACCACCGAGTCCAGCGTGTACACCACCCTCTTGGGGCTCCAGCTCTACGCGGAACATAATTTCCATGACGAAGTTGATCTTGCCTCTTTTAGGGAGCGGGCTTCCTTTTGTACCGGAATGGACTGCGAAAATTTTGAGGCCCTCAGCCGCCTGAACGAGATCCCCGGAACCGAAGCGGGGAATCCCCGCAACTGTAATGCCGCGAAGATCCTCCTGTGGCAGGATCCGCTGGCGGGACTCTTTGATTACGAAATCAGCGCGCTTGAGCTGACCAGCCATTACGCCCGGTGGGCAGAGCATTACGAGGCCGCGGCAGCGGGAAAGGACCCCTACGGTCTCTTTGCCTTTTCCGCCCGGACTGCCCGGGTTCTGGAACTGAAAGCGGAGCTGGGTAAAAAAACACGGGCCGCCTACCAGGCCGGGGATAGGGCCGCTCTGAAAAACACGGCGGAAAAAACCATACCGGAACTGCTGAAGCGGGTGGAAAAACTGCGGCGCTTTAACCGGGATTACTGGATGGCCCATATCAAGCCCCTGGGCTGGGAAGTTTTGGACCTGCGTTACGGAACCCTTATCGCCCGGCTGGATACGGCGGCATACCGGATCGCCTTCTGGCTTGAAGGAAACATACCCGTCATCGAGGAGCTTGAAGAAGAGCGGCTCCCCTTTTCGTCCCGGGGCCTTTCGGAATGTAATTGTTACGGCCGCATAGCCATGTCCGCAAGAATTTCGGCAAATAGCTCTTACCGGTTTTAAGCGCCGGGAAGGGTTTCCCAAACCACGAGGGAGTTTTGGGAAATGCTCATTAAAATTAAATTACATATATGAGCCTGTTCCAAAACCCGGTTGGTTTCGGAACAGGCTTGGGTAAAGCTGTAAGCGGGCCGGATTATCCCCGCGTGCGTCCGGGGAACTTTATCTGGTGGAGTTCCGCAGTATCAACTCAGGTTCCAGGAGAATATGCCGGTTGTTGTCCTGCTCTGTCTTGATCATGTCCATAAGCATTTTAACCCCATTCCCCGCAATACCCACCACGTCCTGTCGTACCGTAGACAGGGGGATAGTGGAGACGCCCGCAAAGACCACATCGTCGTATCCCGCGATGGATACATCATCGGGGACGGTGATATTTTTTTCGATCAGCGCCCTGAGGCTTCCCAGCGCCATGATGTCATTAAGGGTAATGATAGCATCGACGGCGGCCTTTGATTCAATCAGCTTCATGGTGGCCTGGTAGGCACCGTCAAAGGTGTAGGAATCACAATTTATGAGGAATTGGTGATTCACCTTTAGCCGGTGTTCCCGGAACGCCTGGCCGTAACCTGCCAGCCGTGTCGAAGTGGCAAGGTTCCGCTCGT
>JAIRNB010000172.1 GCA_031258265.1 Treponema sp.
AAGTCCCCCACCTTACCCTTGTTAAAGATCACCTTCTTTTTACGGTAGGTAAGGCTTTCGATGGGCGTAGCCCCCGCGGCAGTACCGCTGACAAAACATTCCTTTGTCTCCCCCAGAACTTCCTCAATGGAAATCTTACGCTCCGAAACTTTCACCCTCCGGTCCCTGGCAAGCTCGATAATGCTGATCCGGGTAATCCCCGGCAGAATAGTATCTCCCAATGCGGGAGTCACCAGTTCCCCGGATTTCAGGTAAAAGAAGATATTACAGGAGGAACCCTCCTCCACGTACTTGTGATCTACCGCATCCAGGAACACACATTCCATGTAACCCTTTTCCAGGGCCTCGTGCTTTGCCAGGGCCGCCATCACATAATTGGAAGCCGCCTTGATCCAGCCCGTACCCCTGGGGGCGGCGCGAATCCGCTCCGTCACCACCGCATCGGAATTCCCCGCCGTAAAGTAGGCGCTTACCGGGGTATTTATCACCATGACCCAGGGTTCACGGCAGATATTCACCCCGATCCCCCCCTCGGCATAGGTAAAGGGCCGGATATAAACGGAGTCCGCCGTCATGTAGGAATCCTTTTCCCAGATTTTTTTATATTCCGGCCTGAATCCCAATTTAGCATTCCGCTTAACCGTTTCCACGCAGGCCTTAACAAAAATATCCTCCGGGAAAGGAGGCATATAGAGCCCCTCCATAGACTTGTAGAACCTTGCGGCGTTCCGATCAGGCCGAAAAATCGCCAGCCCTCCCCCCTTCTGGGGCAAAGCTTTTAAACCCTCGAAGCAGGAAAGCCCATACTGGGAGGAGTAATTCACCAGGGGCATGTCATCATAAAAATTACGGGATTCCGCCAGCGCCTCCCGTTCTTTTGCCTTAAGAGCCGCCTCTTCTTCCGGTTTCCGGTGGGGTTTTTCAATGTAACCCCCCTTCCAGCCCTTCTTACCATATTTTCCCCGGTACACCACGGGGTAACTACTCAGCGAAAAAGCCATAGCATCCTCCACTCACGGAAATAAGATACTACAAAAGGGAAATGAATAACAGCGGGTCCAAAGGGGTAACAGACTGCCGGCCTTTAGAATTCCTGTGCCCCCTCCCCTTAAATTTACCGGTGTTGACAGCAAAGCTGTCATGGACCTGCTTATTCTGCGTAGTTCTGGTACATAAAACGGCGGATCTTCTGCTGGGCGTTTTTTTCAAAGGGTTCCCGCCGCAGGGTAAAATCGCTGATTTTCTTGTAACCCGGCAAGCGCCGGTTGACTTCTTCAATTTCTTTTTTGATAAGGCCCCGCAGAAAATCGTCGTCCAGGTCTTTGCCGGGATAATCCTGGACCAGGTTTTCAAAATTGGGGACCGTGACGGCGAAGATATGCTCCCCGCCGAAGCTGGCTTCTTTTTTTCCCAGGACAAGGATTTCCCCGATAACCCGGGAATTGGAAAAATGGGTTTCTATCTCCTCGGGGTAAATGTTTTTGCCCCCGGAACTGACGATGAGGTTTTTCTTGCGGCCGTTGATGTAGATAAAACCGTCGTCGTCCCGGTAACCCAGGTCCCCGGTTCTTAGCCAGCCGTCTTCGGTGATTACTTCCGCGGTGGCCTCGGGGTTGTTGTAGTAACCCAGCATAATCGAAGGGGATTTGATTACGATTTCCCCGTGCCCCTCCTCATCGGCGTCGTCGATCCGTACTTCCGTGTATTTAACCGGGAGCCCCACAGAAACATTACGCCGGTGCCAGGGGGTATTTACGCTGATCAGGGGGCTGTTTTCACTCATCCCGTAGCCGTGGACCATGTTAAAACCGAAGGAGTCAAAAAAATCCGCGGTCTTGGGGCTGAGGGGGCCGCCGCCGGCGACCACCAGCCTGATAGAGGCAAGCCCCGCCTTTTTACGGATGAGCCAGAGGGCGATTCTGCCGAAGCGAATCTTCCCCTTATTGGCCCTGTCCAGGGAGATTTTTCGCAGTTTGTTGAAGATCCCCTGCAGGAAGGGGCTGAGTTTGCGGAAACCGTGGTCCAGGGCCACCATAACCTTGTCGTAGAGCAGGGGTACGGCGATAAGGAAGGTTCCCTTGCCGTCCCGAATATCGTCCACCACCACCTTGCCCACCAGTTTTTCAACGATCATCGTGGCGGCCCCCAGGCTGAGGGGGGCCATGAAAGAACAGGTGGTGGGGTAGGTGTGGTGCAGGGGCAGCACGTTGATGAAAATATCCCAGGGATAGGCCCGCAGTTGGCTGATAGCCCCGCTGGTATTGGCAATGATCCCCCGGTGGTGCAGGGTAACGCCCTTGGCGAAACCCGTGGTGCCCGATGTAAAGACAATGGATACCGGGTCTTTCCCGGCGATACTATCTTTTGCCGGAAGGGCCTGGCCGGCGGCCCCGGAGCCGAAGCGAAGCCATTCGTCGCTTGAACCGTTGGTGGGGGTGTTTGTACCGCCGGGAAAATTGATCCCCGCCTCCCTGGCCGCGCTGACGCAGACCATGACATCCGGGGAAAGACCCTGGGCTTCCAGGGAATCGGCAAAGTTCTGTTTACGCCCGGAATAGAAAAAAGCCCTGGCCCTGGTAATCTCAATAATATTACGGCATTCCTTTTCGGAGACCAGAAAATCTACCGGGACAATGACCAGTCCGGCGGCGGCGGCGCCGGCCCATATCGCCATCCATTCCGGGCGGTTTTCCGCCCAGAGGACCACCCGGTCCCCCTTATTTAGTCCCGCGGCCAGGAGCCCCCGGCCAATCCGCCGGCACTCGGCGGCGAAGAAACGGTAGGTCCAGCGGGTAAATTCTTTCTGGCCGCCGGCGCGGTACATGATAGCGGTCCGGTTCGGCCATTTTTCCTCTATTCCTTCCAGCCACGCGGCAAAATTCTGCCAGGGGAGATCCGGCCAATTAGAAATATAATCAGAAAATTTTAACATACTAAATAAATATTAAACAAATTATCGTTTTTTGTCGAGGAAAATTCCAATGTCCATGGAAAATTTCAATTTCCAGGGAAAAATTCCAGCGAAAAGAAGGCTTCCCGGACTTGGATTCTGAAATTACCTGTTAGGGGTTCGTCTTTTTATGGATTTTTATGGGTTCTTCTTTTTTCTTCCCCGTTTTTTCTTTTCCCCCGGTTTTTCTTCCGGCGGGACTTTTTTAATCGCTTGTTTTCCCCCGGCATCCGCTGCGGCATCCGCCGTGGCCTCTATCGCGGCCTTCGCCGCAGGCTCCGCCTCAGATTCCGCCTTCTCCGCGGTTGCCGCCTGGGCCAGTTTTTCTATGGGCCGTACAAGCTGCCGCATCCGGTACACGGCGTAGAGTTCTTTGCCGTACTCGGTGATCTCCCAAATCTCGCTGTCCGCCCCGTCCACGCGGCTGCCCCCGGCGCAGCGGACCAGTTTGAGCAGGATAAGATCGGCCATGATCTTCTTAACCGTGTTGGACGGGGTGGGGAAATCCTTACGGACCGTACGTTTAAGGTCTGGGTTCAGTACCCCCCCCAGGAAGCGGGAAATATCCGCGGTACTCTTCCCCGTGTAGAGTTCCGGGGCCAGGGCCTTGAAGATCCGCAGGTAACGGAATTTCCGGATATTCTCCCAGGTTTTGCCATTTTCGTAGTAAAAACTGAGGATCACCCGGTTCAGGGCCAGGACCTTCACCGCGTGTTTAAGCTGTTCCCGCAGCCGGCCCAGAAGGTCCCCGCTTTCTATCCCCAGCCGCCGCCTTAGTTCCCCGTTTTCCACCCCCAGCCGGGCAAGCTCATTGGCTACCGCAGGGTCCACAGCCTGGGTTCCGGGAATCCAGCCGGCCCTGGGGTGCAGATTTATCTCCCGGAGCAGCAGACTCTGGGCTTTTTGGCAGAGTTCCTGGGTGTTGGACCAGGAGGCATGGGGATGCCTGCGGAGACTGTTCTTAAAATCCTCAAGTTTGCGGATTTGGGCCGCACCGGTTTCCTTTTTATTGGCCCGCCACCGGACTTCGTCGTCCACGATCAGGGCAATCACCGGAACGCCGCAGTTCAGGGCCTGGTTGTACTCCGCTTCCAGGGGACCCGGTTCCCCTCCGTCGCTGTATTTGTGGGCCACCAGGCTGATAAAGTAATCACATTCGCTTATCACCTTGCCTGCCATAGCCCGATCTGATTCCCCATTTTCAGCTTCCCCATAGGGCGCCTGGACAGGAACATGCCCCAGCTCCAGGATTATCCGAAAAAGTTCCCGGCTTTCGTTTTTAAGATCGTCCAGGGTAGCGCCCAGGTAGATAAAATATTTTTTAGGCATCGGTATTCCTCTTTTAATGTGGAACTTTCCCAAATCAGGGCTTCCCCAAAACCTTGATATTTGGGAAAGATTCTGTGACTCCTGCTTATTATCGGCACGGCCCTTCCATGGAATTATAGGCGGCGGATTTTGTGGACACATGGGGGATTATCCAATATCATGGAGCAATGATTGGCTTTTTGATCAAGAAGACCTTTTTCGACCTGTGGGATAACCTTTTTAGGGTGGCCCTGCTGAACCTGGGTTTTATCATCAGCGCCGCCTTCCCTGTTTTTATCCCCGGGCTGCTCCTGGGCGTTCCGGTCCTCTCGGTGATCTCCATGCTTGTAGGTATCCTCTGGTGCGCGGTGTACCTTTCCGCGGCGGCCTATTCCCTTAAAAGCGTATCCGATTACAGTTCCTTCGGATTCGGCGATTTTTTTCGTAATCTCAAAGCGGTCTGGCCCGCGGGCCTCGTTATGGGGGCCCTGATCTTTGCCCTCTGGTTCCTCATTACCCTGATCATCCCCTTTTACCTGAACATAAATTCCCTTTTTGGGCTTTTTCTGGCGGCGGTGGTGTTTTGGACCACGGTGGTGGCGGTTCTGTCCTTTCAATTTCTGTTTGCTATCCGTTCCCGGCTGGATACCAAGCTGACCAAGGTGGTAAAAAAAAGCTTTATCTTCTTTTTTGACAACCCCGGTTTCTGTTTGTTCAGCTTTATCCACAACACGATCCTTCTGGCCCTGTCCGTGCTGTTGGCCTTTCTTTTTCCCGGCCCCGCGGGGATACTGCTGTACCTGGACGAAGCCCTGCGGCTGCGGCTCTTAAAATACGACTGGCTGGAGGCAAACGCCGGGGAAGCCGGTTCCGCTTCCAAACGAATAAAGATCCCCTGGGACGCCCTGCTCATCGAGGAGCGGGAAAAAACCGGCACCCGGACCCTCAAAAGCTTTATCTTCCCCTGGAAAGATTAGCGCAGCGAAACTCCGGGAAATGAGCCTCCGCGGGGCAAGCCCCGCGGTATCTTTAGCGTTGCTTTAGTCCGAACGGAGGCTCGGTCGTAAGGAAATTTATAATACTGTCTGGTTTAACACCAAATTTTTGTAAACGTTGCATTATTTGAGCCGCGGCAAGCCGCGGGGTATTAAACCAGACCCTCGAATAAAGCCCCAAATTAAACTACCGCGCTCCGGCTTTAGCTGGAGCAGTGCACGCAGGGTACGGCCCTAATTTCCCAGTGTTGAACTAATGCAGCCAAGCTTTAGCTGAGCTCGCGGCAGGCAAGCGCAGCTTTTTTATTTGACAATGCGGCATCAGGTCCGAAATGAGCAAGCGCAGGTTGTAATTGACTAATGCGGCATGACCTAGCGCAAATAAAGGCCCCAATTTGGACTAATGCGGCCAAGCTTTAGCTTGGCTGGGGCGCGCGCCAGAAAATACCCCGAAATTTATTAATGCGCCCCAGCTTTAGCTGGGGTAGTGCGCGCAGGGCGCGCAGGGCGCGCGCGGCCCAAACCGCAGGTTTGGGCTGGAACAAAACCCGGC
>JAIRNB010000191.1 GCA_031258265.1 Treponema sp.
CCGGAACAGAAAACGGCTGAGAAACTGCCCCCTGTTATTCAGGCGGCTCTTGATGAAGGGATACTAGATCCCCCGGTGAATGGCAAGTGTCCAAAAAAAGGTGATAAAAAAGATGGCGATATTATCAAATGGATTTTTGATTATAGTGGCTATGGAGATTTTTTAACTACTGAACTCTATATGACATACATTCAGACAAGGTGTAAATCCACAACCATTCAAGATTATATAAAACGGCGAAAAAACGAAGCGAACAACTGACTTCCCGATTAAATCGGTATGAAATCGGGATAGAGATTTATCACATCTGATTAAAAATGCCATTTGCGCGGCAAGAAAAGCCCGCAAAGGAGCATTTATGCAATTATTGAACATCGAAGAAGCCGCGGAGAATTTGCGGACTTCCCCTATCACTATCCGGCGCATGGTAAAGGCGGGGACTATCCCTTACCGGCGCATGGGAACCGGCGGGAAAAACACCCGGATATTTTTCACCCCCGAAGACCTGGCCGCATACCTGGAAGCGGCAGCGGTTCCGGCGCGGACGCGGCCCCGGCAGGGCGGGGAGGTGTAACATGGCCGAAGTTACGAAGACGCCCCGCACTTACAGCGGCAAAATCCCCACAGCGGCTTACATGGCTTTTGAACGTGAAATAACAGGCCAGATACATGCGGTAGTTTCACTCACTTTTCACATCAGGGACGGTAATCTGGCCCGGTACGAAACCGACACGCACAAGACCCACATACCGGAAAATACAGCGGAGGGCGGCAATGCCGAATAAGGCAAGCCCCGGACTGCCCTACACCGATCACCGGATTGCCGATTATGAGCGGTGTCTTCTGGGCGCTTATATTCTGGGCGGGGACATCGGCGATGGCATAGCCGAGGCGGTTTTTGTATCCGGGGCGCATAGAGCCGCATTCGCCATAATCCGGGAACTGAAAGCGAAGGGCCTTGCCCTGGACATCATGATCCTTGTATCGGAACTGACAAAGCGCGGGATGCTGGACGAGGCCGGCGGAGCGGCGGAGATCGCGGGACTGACAAACACCGTACCGAGTACCGTAAACACGGCCTTTTATGAAGCCGAAGTCCTGGCGGCCTTCCGGGGCCGGACCGCATGGAAGGCGGCAGTATCGGCAAAAGAAGCCCTGGAACGGCAGGAAGCCCCGGACGCGGTAGTTACCCGGCTGGCGGCGGAACTGGATACCGTTACCCGTAACGGAACCGGCGGCGCAGAGCGGGGAATATCTTTTGCGGAACTGCTTAATAAAAACTTCCCGCCGGAAGAGTGGATCGTGGAAGGGCTTATCACGCCCGGTTTATCGGTACTCACCGGAGCGAGCAAAATCGGCAAGTCCTGGCTGGCGTTACAACTGGTTACGGCGCTGGATCAAGGCGGGTACTTCCTGGGAATGATTAGGGCGGAAAAATGCGATACCTTGTATTGCGCCCTGGAAGATACCCCCAAGCGCATACAGCGCAGGGTATTGAAGCAGGGCGGCGCGGTGTTTAACGGCTCACGTCTTGAAACCCGGCGGCGTACCCCGGCGGACTTGTGGGCATTCCTCAAAGCCAACCCGCAATTCCGGGTAGTCATTATCGACACCTTTCAAAAGATGATGGGCATAGCCGATCTGAATGACTACAGCCAAACCGTAAACGGCATGAGCGCCCTGAAGGACATTGCGGACGCTCTCTCAATCGCGGTTATCGTGATACATCATAACCGGAAGGGCGGGGACATGGACGGCGATCACATGGAAAGCGCCCTGGGGAGTACCGGGATCAACGCCACTGCGGACGCAACCCTGACCATGCGCCGGAAGCGGGGAAGCGCCGAGGCTACCCTATCGGTTACGGGCCGGGACGTGGAAGACACCGCCTATAGCCTGGCCTGGGACAAGGACGTTTGCTCATGGGCAGTTACTGACCGGGGCGCCTTGAAACCCGCCATATCGGAAGCGCAGCAGCAGATCATTGATCTGCTGGAAAGCGAAGGGCGGAACTTTACCACCGCCGAGATCGCCGAGGCAACGGGTATACAAAAATATGAGGTATCGAGGCAAGCGGCGGCGCTGGCGGCAAAGGGGCTTATCGAAAAACCCATCTACGGGCAGTGGAAGGCCAAAGGGAAGTTTGCAAGTTTGCAATCCCCTAGAGACATGCAAACTCTGCAAACTACCGATACCGCAGAACCCGCCCAGGAACCCTTACCCGCCGGGCAACCGGAGGGGGAACCTGAAATATGGTGAGGAGGGACACGCCGGAGGGCAGGGTAAAGGCCGCCTGTTTGCGGTATCTGGATCGGCGGGGAATAACCGCCTGGAATAATCCTACCGGGGCCGTGAAAGTCCGCCCCGGACAGTGGCTGCATTTTGGCAAAAAGGGAAGCGCCGATATTTTGGGCTACCTTCCCGGAGGCCGCTTCCTGGCTGTAGAAGTAAAAGCCCCGGACGGAAGGCTGACTACGGAACAGCGGAAATTTCTTGAAGACATCCGGGGCTTGGGCGGCCTGGCCCTGGTGATTCGGGACTGGCGGGAACTGGACCCGGCCCTCCGGGGCGCGGGGTACGCTGCCGGGGAAATGACTTTGTTTGAGTGTTACGGTTCTGTTTAACAGAGGGGGGAGTATGGGGAAACCATTTGAAAAGGGAGACGTAAGGATTAACCGCCGGGGCCGGCCAAAGAAGGGCCAGGCATTGACGGACATCCTAAACTACAAACTGGACCAGAGAGACGGAAGCGGGAAACTACAGCGGGAGGCTGTGGCGGAAAAGCTGATCGGCCTTGCCCTGGATGGGGACATGGCCGCAATCCGCTATGTAATGGATCGTGTGGACGGGAGGCCGAAAGAGACGGTCGCTCTTGAAAACACGGCGATAGAGACTAAACTTTTGGAGGTTTTTAACAATGGCTGACTTTGAAGTTACAAATAGGGCTATGGCGCTCTCCGCATTGGAAACCATAGCAAACAGCTTGGGGGGTATGAAAAAAACCGCGCTTCTTGCGGTTCATGGATAGGTTTTACAACACTCTTTCAAAATACCAGACAATCATGAGGAGCGGAAACGGCTTATCGCTGAATTGATGGAGGAGCGCCGGAACCGCATGACAAAAGAGCAGCGCATAGAGGAAGCCCGCTTTTTCCTTAACGGCCTCTCCTATACATTGGAGGTTAACTAATGGTCAACATGTTATGCAAAAACAGAACAATGGCGCTCACGGCTCTTATTGCCATTGCCGAAAACACACCCCCAGGAACACAAAGGGCCGTGCTGCTTGCTGTGAATGAATGGATATTACAAAACACATCGGAGGAATATAGCCGGGTTGAACTTGATGGAAAATTCGCCAAACTGTTTGAAAAGACAGAGGCAGAACAGAAGGGCTGGGACTGGTACTGCCGGGGAAGCCGAAAAGTGGGCAGCGAGTGGGTAAGTACGGAACCGGAAGACGGTGCGGAATGGAAATGCGTATGGAACGCAAAGACCAAACGCTGGGAACCGCCTTACCAGCCCCCGCTTATTGAGAAGAAAGGAGAAGCTGTCAAACACCCCGTAGAAGCGCAATAGAAGCCCGTGAAGCGGCATAATCCGCCCCGGACCGCTTGCGCCCCCCCCCGCTTTATCATCTTGCCGGTATCAGCAAAATGATAGGGAGCGTTCTCCCGGCGCGGTCCGGGGCGGCCTCGGAGGGAGCGGGTTACTAAGTAACCGGCCGGTAGGCTTTACCTGTTATGCCTCACTGGATACCGGAATAGGGCGTATGCCAAATCCCAGGGAGGACAGGACTTTCAGGATGGTTTCAAATGAGGGATTGCCGCCCTGTGAAAGAGACTTGTAGAGGCTTTCCCGGCCCCGTCCGGCGTTATCGGCAATCTTTGACATACCACGGGCACGGGCAACATCCCCGATTGCGGTAACGATAAGATCGGGATCGCCGCTCTTGAAAATATCATCCAGATAGGCGGTTATTTGCTCCTCCGTTTCCAGATATTCCGCAGGGTCCCATACGGTTGTTTTGACCGGTTTCATGTTATACCCCCTCAAGGTTTTGAGCGATCTGTTTCGCCGTTTCTATATCCCTGCTCTGGGTGGATTTATCGCCGCCGCAAAGCAGGACAACAATTTCTTGTCCCCGCCTGGTATAATACAACCGGAAACCGGGGCCGTAATCGATACGCAATTCAGAGACGCCGCCCCCTACCGACTTACTATCCCCAAAATTGCCGCCTGAGATACGGCGGATACGGGCATTGATAATCGCCTGCGTTACCCGGTCTTTTAAGCCCCGGAGCCACGTTTTGAATTGCTCTGTTTCCCGCATCGTTATCATGTTTATATAGTATCTCA
Source organism: Treponema sp. (assembly GCA_031258265.1). Classification (GTDB taxonomy): domain Bacteria; phylum Spirochaetota; class Spirochaetia; order Treponematales; family Breznakiellaceae; genus JAISFT01. Next base: position 4,360 of record JAIRNB010000191.1, read on the forward strand.
TAGGATACGAAAAATCAAGGGGATTTCAAAGAATTTTCAGGGTTTTTGAGGTTTTTAGATGGTTCGGGACTGGCTGGAGTTATAGCCTATCCCAACGGCGGGGCCTCCGCTCCCCAAGGCCGCCCCCGCCTGTCTACCGGCCCGGCAAGACAAGACGGCGCATGGGTGGTGAAGGGGGGAAGCAAGCAGAGCGCACAGCGGAAGCGCACCGGAACCTTCCCGCCTTGCCGGGTCTCTTAAAACCCCTCCACAAGCGTATAGCGGCCTTATAAGGGGCGCGTGGACGCTGGAAAATGTAACACATCCGGGGCATAAAACCCCGTGGAGGGGCCTTCTCGTGCGTCCTGGGGGCTGTTTTGCGGGGGTCTGTCCCATGCGGGGCTATATCTCTTCCCCGGTGTCGTTTGCATCTGGAATATACTCTACTATATCCGAAAACTGGCAATTAAAAAACTGGCAGAGCTTTTGAAGATTTTCCATGCTTATCTGTTCATTCTTTGACAGTTTGGCAATGACATTCAGAGACAGGCCGCATTTGTCTTTTAAGTCGGTTTTCTTCATGTCCTTTTCCAATAGCAGCCGAAAAAGGGGCTTGTAAGATATAGGCATTATAAACTCCTCCACATCCTTATATCGTAATATATTATCCCAAAAATAACAAGAAAAATTGGAAAAAACATATAAAATATCACAAAAACAGTTGACAAGTTCCCGATAACATGATATATTATTTATATAACGTGATATGGAGGTAATGAAAATGACCAATAGCAAACTGAAAAGCAAAGTGATGACCCTGGGTAACAAGCTGGCCCCCCGCATGGGAGACCGCCGGGCCGCCTTCGTGGAAGCCTGGGCAATCGTGAAGGCCGGGGGCCTGGAACTGGCCGTCCGGGGCGTGTCCTTCGGAAACCGGCAAGAAGCCTTGCGCCGCCTGGCCACTTACAACCCCGCCCAGGTCAGGGCGGTACTGGTGCCGGAGCCGTCCAACCCGGCAGACCCCGCCGCCGTGGCGGTCATGGTGGGTGTGAACGGCGGGAAGGGGCTCTATTGCCTGGGCTACGTGCCCCGGACCCTGGGCCCGGTGGTGTCGGCCCTGGGTGGCCAACTCCCCGCCCTGCGGGTAGTGTCCGGCTCCTGGGGCTGGTCAGGTAAAACCACCTTCGGGGCGCGGCTGGCCCTGGCGGTGTAAGGAACCGGCGGGAGCCCTCCGGGACTTCCTCTTGCCGGGGCCGTATGGCCTCCGGTTATTAAGTAACCCACTGGGGGAAACCCGGAAAAGGAAAGACAAATGTCCAAGAAAAAATATACCCATGAAGACTTTGAAACTATGTCAGTCAGGGCAGGCGCTTTAAGGGACTTTGCGGAAACGCTGACGTATGTCGATTGCCACGCAAATACCCAAATACCCCTTATATCTATCGCGTTAATCATAACGGAACTCATTGATCCCATAATTAATTTTCTGTCATGGGCTTACACTTATGCGGAAATACCCGAGGAAGAACCGGAAACCGTAGCGTAATAATACTGTCCGGGGCATGGCCGCCCCGGATATTTCAAGGAGCATACCATGACCATAGACGGCTGTTTACACCGGGTGCAGGCGGCCCTTTCTTTTCTGGAACACATCGCCTGTTATTACAGCGAAGAAGCGGATGTACCCCCACTCTCCGTAATCCTTAGCCACATCGAGGATGATGTAACGGCGGCTTACAATGAATGTATAAAAACCGAGGAGGAAAGAACATGAAAAAAGAACGTCAAATCGGCATCCGTGTGGGCCTCCCCGCCTTCTTTGCCCTGGAGGTAGAGGAGGTATACAAGCACACGTCCGGGGCGCACCGGGCGCTTGCCTTTCCGGACTTCCTGGGGCTGCTCATCGGCCTGGGCCTGGAAGCGTACCGGAAGGGAAACACTCAGGAGGAGGAACAACCGGAAGCCCCGGACCATGGCCGTAATGCTGCCGAACCGTACAAGGCGGACTTCTGGGACTTCCCGGATGACGCGCCGGTTCCCCGTGGGAGGAAGGCGGTATGACCGGCGCCATTCATGCGGATCTGCTCGGTGTGAGGGCTGAGGTCATGGCCCTGGCCGATTGCCTTGAACGGCTTGTGCCCTGCCGGGGTATCGACCGGGACACGCCGCGGGGGCTCTCCCTTATGGTCTGGCATATCGCCAAAGACATAGACAACGTGCTACAAGAAATCGAAACCCTGGACAGTGAACCCCAGGGGCATAGCCGTGGGTAAGTTTACCAGGCAGGATATAC
>JAIRNB010000266.1 GCA_031258265.1 Treponema sp.
ACTTCCAAAGAATGTCTGTCCATGCCCGGCAGTGAAACCGTCCGCCTTTTCCGGGACGGAAAGGTCGCCGTTTACGTCAGCGGCACCAGTCTTGCCAAGACCCTGGACGCCGAAGGAAAGGTAAAATGGGACTTTATTCCCAGCCTGGAGGACAAGAAAGGCGCGGTATGGGTAGCTTCGGATGCCCTCATCGTAAACGCCGCTTCCAAGCAGAAGGATATGGCGGTGAATCTGGTTAAACACATCACCAGTCCCCGGATTATGGAAGCCTTCCACCGGGAAATTTACGGCGCTCCCCCTATCGCAGTGGGTGAGGCGTATCTTGACGATCCTAAATTCCAGGAAATGTACGAGAAGTCTCCGTATCTTAAATCCATGCCGGTGGCCAAGAATGCCGCCACCATGGGGGACAACCTCTTTAAGAATCTCCAGCGGATGATGCACCAGGAGATAAGCCCCCAGCAGGCTATTCAGGCCACCGCAGACTACTACAAATCCCTGCAGTAGCCCGCAGTCTTCCCCGGAGGCGGTAATCCCCCTCCGGGTTTTCTACCGGTAGTTTTACCGGGGGGGGATGTTTGGAAACCGGCGTTTCCAAACATCCCCCCGCAAGAGCAAATTTTTCAATCGGGGGCCTTGCTTGATTTATAAAAAAAGGGAAATAGTCCATGCGGCGCTATACATACTGCCCAGCTTTATTCTGATCAGTTTTTTTTCGCTTATCCCCATTGTAATGAATTTCTATTTTGCCTTTACCAAATACAATGTCATACAGCCCCCGGAATGGACCGGATTTTCCAATTTTTTCAGGCTTATCCGGGATGTTTATATCGGCGCTTCCCTGCGGAATACGGTCTTCTACACGATCATCACCGTCACCGTACAGACCGTCCTTTCCCTTTTCTTTGCCGCCCTTATCGCCGAAGGATTCAAAAATAAATACGGCGAATTTTTCCGGGGGACCCTTTTTATCCCGGTTATTTCCTCCGGTATTCTCGTGGGTACCCTTTGGACCCTCATGCTGGGGGCCCGGGGTCCGGTAAACCAGATTCTGCAGCTCCTTCATCTGCCGGTGGTCAACTGGCTGGGAGGAAGCTTTTCCGCCCTCGTAAGCGTGGCCATAACATCAATATGGAAAAACCTTGGATATTTCCTGGTAATCTACTATGCGGGGATCATGGACATCCCCGTTTCCCTTTACGAGGCCGCCAGGGTAGACGGCGCCGGCGGCATTCAGCGGTTTTTCTACATTACCCTTCCTTCGCTGCGGCACATCACCTATCTTATCGTTACTCTGGGAACGATCTGGTCCTTCCAGGTTTTTGACCTGGTATACACCATGACGGGCGGCGGGCCGGGAATGGCAACGGTAACTCTGGTGTTGACCACCTACCGGGTAGCCTTCAAGGAATACAACATGGGCTATGCCAGCATGATCGCCCTCCTGCTTTTGTTTCTAATCCTGATCATATCTACCCTGCAGAAGCGTTTTATGCGGGACGGGAGCGGAGATTAGCATGAATAAAAAAGCCCTTGTCATGTTCGTCCCCGGCATTGTTCTCCTGGCCTTCTCTCTGCTGGCGATAACCCCCTTTGTACTGATGATCCTGACATCCTTTACCGATAAGGCTGTCATAGATTTTGTTTTTGATTTCCGTAAATTTCAAATTAGTAATTATATCCGGATATTCAGGAACCTCAACCTGGGGCGGAATTTATTAAACAGCATGGTGGTTACTATTTGCGCCTGCGCGTTGAACGCCGTTGTTTCTTCCATGGCCGCCTTCGGTTTTGCGAAAAAGAGTTTCCCCGGAAAGGAAAGATTCTTCATGCTGTACCTTGCCACCATGATGATACCCGGACAGGTCACTCTGATTCCGGTGTTTATCATGATTCGGACAATGGGGCTGATGAATACCTACCCCGCCCTGTTCCTCCCGATAATAAATGCCTTTGGGGTGTTCCTGATCCGCCAGTTTATGTTCAACCTGCCCAATGAACTTTTGGAATCGGCAAAGATAGACGGCGCCAGTGAACCTGTTCTCTTTACCCGCATTGTGCTTCCCCTGGTTCAGCCGGTCCTTATTTCCCTTACCATCTTCACTTTTATCAGCGTCTGGAATGATTTCCTCTGGCCCCTGGTTATCGCCAGCAAGCCGGAAATGCACACCCTGACTCTGGCGGTTAGTGTTCTTAGAAACAGCTATCAGTCAAATTACGGGCTGGTGATGGCAGGTTCAACCCTGGCTTTTATGCCGCCCTTCATCCTATACCTGATACTCCAGAAACAATTCGTGGAAGGAATTGCCCTCAGCGGCATAAAGGGGTAAGCCATGTATGTCTATGATTTTTTTCTCAGCGATTCTCTTGAAAAGGTACTGCCCGCGAAACGGCCCCGGCCTATGGCGGACGGGAAGCTTATCCCGGTTTTCCCCGGAACCATCCCCGCGGTTCAACTGGTCTACGCCCGGCGCCGCTCCGAAAAGCGGACGTTTTTTATCACCCCCTTTACCGTTTCCGTGGAGGGGGCCCCGGTAAAGGCGGAGCTTAGAAACGTAGAACTGGTACCGGTGGACTTTCCCGCCAACGAAAAAACCGATGACGGTTAC
>JAIRNB010000289.1 GCA_031258265.1 Treponema sp.
CCTTGCGGATAGAAAGGGTTTCGCCGCTTTCTTTTTAGTCAGCCGGGAATTAGTACCGTTAAATCCCGATTCGGTAGTAGACCCAAAACAAACCGTCATATCATTGGCAAAAAGATCAAAAAAACGAAGCATAAGAGAGGCCCTTGTCCCTATGGATGGCTATGCAAGCATAGGCCCCGGATACAATTTGGTATTTCAGGAGTATATTCTGAATCATTGGGATATAGCGGCCGCCCGGCAACATTCGCCAAGCCTCGACCGGACATTGCGGACCCTAAGCGGAATTGAGAAATTTATAATGTAACCGGAAACCCCACGGTAAAGACCCTTGGGCGGATCGCCTGTCTATGGCCGGAAATTAAGCATTTCCATGTAAGACCAAGCCCCGGACTATGTCGGAGGATTCTCTGCGATATTCTGGAAATCCCGTTACAAAGTAAACCTATAATGAAAAATAAAAACATAAAGAGATTTTTACTTCGCCTAGCGGGAACTGCGGCGCGATGACAGCCGGCTATTTTGTTATTTTCTCCTGGTCTTTTAACCGAATTCCAGTTCCGGCTGAACGCCCGGCCCCCGGCCCTTGCCGGGAAAAAAGTCGTCAATGTTCCATCCCGCCGCATCGGCAATGGACTTAGCCACGGGCAGGGCCTGGGTTTGAGCATAGTGGCGGTAATCCAGGGCCTGGTGGGGCAGGGACAGGGCTTCGGCCCCGGCGCTGGTCCATACATACTCCACCGTCCCCCGCCGCCCCTTCCAGCCCAGTGCCCTGGCGGCCTTGACCTGGGGCGGGGTGGAGGCGGTATAGCTTTCCGGGGGCCGGGACAGGCGCTTCCGGTATACCAGTTCATCGTCAAGCTTTCCGTCTTCAAGGTCTTTCAGGGTTTCCCGGAGTTTCCGGCGGAAATTCTCCTCCCCTCCCCCGGAGAAGACCAGTTCCAGTAATTCAAGCTGCAAACGCCGGGCCAGGGCTGTTACATCACTGCGAACCGCCTCCATGCCCTTTACCTCCACCTTCTCCCTAATGCCGGGACCGGAAATGAGATAACCCCCGTAACCCTTAGCCCTGCCACGCAGGGCGGTCCTGCCACGCAGGGCGGTCCTGCCGCGCAGGGCGGAATCTTCCCCATCCGGGGAATCCTCCTCCATTGCCCTGTTCCGCAGGGGGGGCAGAAGCAAACGCCGGTAAGCCTTCTCAAAGCGGAGTTCGATGAAGGACCGGCAGCCGTATTCCCGGCTGACTTTGTCCCCCAGGTCCCGGTTCAACTCCGCCGCCAGGGTCCCGCAGAGGCGGCTGAATTCCTCCCAGCCCGCATCATCCCCCAGGCCGGTTTCCACAAAAAGGGAATCCGTGTCACCGTAAAGCACCCGGTAAGAGCGGTCCCGAAACCAGTCCCTGGAAAAATAAAGCCACTTCTTCGCAAAGGATGTTATGGCCCCCGCCAATTCGGTACGGCCGTAACGGCAGGATTGGGTTCCCAGGACTCCGTAAAAACTATTCATCAAAATTTTGTAAACCTGGGCGGCGGTTTCATTTCCCCGGCCAATAGCGTTTCTACGCTCCGCGAAGTACGCGGCAATAAGGCCGGGCAGGGGGCCGCCTTCACGGGAGAAGGCCGCCCCATTGGGGGCGAGCAGGGGATTCTCCGCGAAGGCCGCCCGGTCATGGCAGAGGGGATCGATGTTAAAGGTCAGCATGATCGTGGGGTAGAGGCTGCGAAAATCGAAAACAGCGATATTGTTAAAAAGACCCGGCAGGCAGTCCAGCACCGTACCGCCGGCGGCCCCCGAGACATCCCTGGCGGAATCCGGGAAGGGAGGAGCTATACCCAGACGCCGCAGTTCCATGCCGTAAATCCGCTCAAAACTAACCACGCTGGTCCAGGCCTTGTCCAGGCTTACCGCGGTTAGGTTTGCCCGCTCCACCGTAAGGCGGAAGAGCCCGGCGGCGTCGAGGACCCGCAGCACCAGTTCCGCATCCCGGAGGCAGTAGGCCCCGAATTGGGCCGGGTCGGAGGCATAGAGCTTTTCCAGTTCCCCGATTTTTTCTTCCCCCTGGGAACTTAACAGCTTCCCCTCCCCCAGAACCCTGCGGGAAACCGCCTCCAGGGAAAAACCGCCCCGGTAGGAGGGGCCGTCCTCACCGGCCAGAAACCCCCGGCCCCCGGCACGGAAGACCCGCAGGGCATCCAGCACCTGTCTTCCGGGAACCAGGGCGGCCGATGAATTCCCCCGGCCCCAATAGTCCCCGGTTCTGTTGCCGGGGGGAAAATACTTCGCCTCATCATCATTACCACGGCCCAGAAACAGGGGAATGTGGTGATAGGCGCAGCGCTGGGCGATCTGCTTAAAATCGAAGTCCAAAAAATTCCAGCCGGTAAGCACGTCGGGATCGATGCCGCGGATGTCGGCAATAAAAGAACGGAGCAGATCGGCCTCGCCGGAATGGAAAAAAAGATCGGGGGATCGATTGCCGGAGCCCAGGACCCGCACTTTTTTACCCTGGAATTTCCCCTGGGAACCGGGGAGGCAGAGGCCGTCCGTCCAGGCCAGACCGACAGCCAGGATGGTTCCGGTCTTGGTATCGGTTTCAATATCTATGGAGACGACGCGCAGCGGAATCTCCGCCGGACCGGCCCCTGAATCCGGCGGGGGGCTGGGGGCCCGGAGATCCGGTTCCGCGAAAACCAGATCCACCTGCCGCCCGGGCCTGTACTGTCCCCGAATCTCCACCCAGCCGTGGATCTGCCGTTCCATCAAAAAAGTCTCCGCCGGTTTTTCCGCCCCATCGGGACTTTGGATTCCGCCGCCGGAAAGGACCTTGAGGGCCTGACTCCGGTCCGCCGGGGAATCAAAATCCAGGAAGACCAGTTCCTCCCGGCGGGAAAAGGATTCCAGCCGGGCTTCCAAAACTTCGTAATGCCAGGACCGCAGCAAAGCCGCGGAACGATCCAGATTTTCCCTGGCGATATGGAAACCCGCATGGGAAAGGCTGAGGGCGGCGGCAAAGGAACGGCCGTCGATCAGGCGGCCCGTAAAGAAAAGCCTGCCCTTGGCGCTGGAGCCGGGGTTCCCTTCGCCGCGGCGGGGCTTAAACTGGGTATAGGCGTGAACCAGAAAACCCCGGAAAGGGGGATCATCCACGGTGTTCAGGCGGGTCCGTCCCCGGATTATTTTTTACCGGCCTTGTAAGCCGTCCTAAAAGCACCGTGTAGACCGGACGGGAAGCCATGAATTCGATCATGACAAAACTGCTAAAGCACACCAGCACTAAACTCCCCAGGTGGTTGAAGCTCCCGCTCATCTCCAGGATGAGGACGATCCCCGTGACCGGGGCGTTTACCGCCCCGGTAAAAAATGCGGCCATCCCCAGAATCATAAAGTTAAGAATCTGCGCTTCCGCCGCCAGATCCAGGAAAACCAGAACCCTGCCCAGGATCGTCCCCGTAATGGCGCCGCAGGCCAGGAGGGGGAGGAAGATGCCTCCGCTGGTTCCCGAGCCGTAACAGAGGGCGGTGAACAGCACTTTTACCAGGAGAAGGAAAAGCAGTAATTTCCGGGGGCCCTCCCCAAGGGAAAGACTCTCGATGAGTTCGTGGCCGCCGCCGGAAACATCGTAGAGCAGAAAACCCAGGGGGACGGAAAGCAGCAGCGGCAGTATGGGCCTAAAGACCTGGGGAATTCGAAACCGCTCATAAAGATCGAGGGAACAGTAAAGGCAGCGCTTAAAAAGATCCCCCAGCGCCGCGCAGAGAATCCCCAGCGCCACAACCCAGGGAAGGCAGTTCAAGGGGAGGACGCCGATATGGCGGAAATCGAAGACCGGCCCTATGCCGAAAAAATAACCGGCCACCATATCCGCCGCCGCCGCGGCTCCCAGGGAGCAGGATATGAAAAGCGGGGAAAAAGAAGACTGCAGTTCTTCCAGTACAAAAAGCACCCCCGCCAGGGGGGCGTTAAAGGCGGCGGACACACCGGCGGCGGCGGCGGCGGTAACAAGAATTTTCCGCTCCCGGTTGGGTCTGCGGAAAACCGTGAGGACTCCCTTGCCTACATAGGCGCCGATCTGTATGGAGGGACCCTCCCGGCCCAAAGAAAGCCCCGCCCCGATGCCGGCAAGGCCGGTAATAAATTTCAGGGGCAGCTCCGGCATCCAGTTCAGGGTCATGAGTCTTTGCAGGGAGCCTTTGACCTGGGGAATTCCGCTGCCCCTGATCATGGGACGCTTTTCGGCGGCCCAGCCCAGGAAGAAACCCGCAAGAACCAGCGTAAAAATCCAGAGGGCGGTCCAGTACCAGGGGAGTCCCGGCAAAAGCCGGTAAAGGCGGGACCGCAGAGTCCCCGCCATATCCAGGAGCAGACGGAAGGCCGCGGTAACCAGCCCCACCAGAAAACCGATGATCACGCTTTCAAAAGTCACCGCCAGGGGAGAGATGTAGAGGTTATGAACCAGGGGGCTTAATCTCCTGCCCGGTTCCTTTGTCATATAAGGCATCGGCATTTACCCTCCGGTGTCTTGCCATGGAAACTTAT
>JAIRNB010000342.1 GCA_031258265.1 Treponema sp.
TTAAGATAGATTGCGGGCCGCTCCAAAACGTTAGTCTATGGAACAGCCCCCTTGGATTTCCTCAAAGTTAACCGGATTTTGGAATTGGCTCAATGTGTCTCCGCCAGATACCAGGGGACTGGCGTTTACTTTTTTGTTTGTTTATGGGCGCATTTTTGCGGGTCAGGCCCGCAAAAACCGGGCTATCCGCTTCAATTCCTCGACTTTACCTACGGTAAAGTCTCCGGTATTTCCGCTCTATCCCTTGCGCGCGCAAACTTCGTTTGCGGCCCAAAAAATGGCATGGTTACCTGGCTTTTGTTCCAGCACAACGCGCAAAGAGCGCGTTGTGCCGCGCGCGCACTGGCTTAGCTAAAGCTAAGCCGCATTGCTCAATATCTGGGGAATCATTGGCGCTATGCGGTTCCATATTTGTTAATATACAGCCTTCGGCTGTTCTTATCGCGCAAGGGATAGAGCGGAAATACCGGAGACTTTACCGCAGGTAAAGTCGAGGAATTGCAGCGATAGCCCGGTTTTTGCGGGCCTGACCCGCAAAAATGCGCCCATAAACAAACAAAAAAGTAAACGCCAGTCCCCTGGCATCTGGCGGAGACACATTGAGCCAATTCCAAAATCCGGTTAACTTTGAGGAAATCCAAGGGGGCTGTTCCATAGACTAACGTTTTGGAGCGGCCCGCAATCTATCTTAACGGAGCGTGTCATGAAGAAGATTCAAAGCGCCAGGGCCCCCGCGGCTATCGGTCCCTATTCCCAGGCTACCGGCTTGGGGAACCTTATCTTTACCTCGGGGCAGATACCCCTTTCCCCGGAAACCGGCGAAGTGGTGGGCACCGGCATTACCGAACAGACTGAGCAGGTCTTGGCCAACCTGGGGGCGGTGCTGGAGGAGGGGGGCTCGAATTTTTCCCTGGTCCTTAAAACCACCTGTTTTCTTTCGGACATGGCGAATTTTGCCGCCTTCAATGAGGTGTACGCGAAATATTTCAGCGAAAAACCCGCCCGTTCCACGGTGGCGGTAAAGGCCCTTCCCCGGAATGTCCTGGTGGAAGTGGAAGCGATAGCGGCCCTCCCTGAATGAAGCTGGCGGTTATCGGGGCGGGAATCGCCGGCCTTACCGCCGGGGTCTACGCCCTCCAGAGCGGCTTTGATGTGACGATCTACGAATCCCACTCCGCGCCGGGGGGCGCATCCACCTCTTGGCGCCGGAGGGGCTATCTTTTTGAGGGGGGTCTGCACTGGCTCAACGGTTCGTCCCCCGCCAGTTCCCTGCATAAAATATGGCGTGATATTGGGGCCCTGGATGAACAAACGCCGGTGTATAACAGGGACCCCTTCTTTGTTGTCGATCTGCAGGGCCGGAGGGCCTGTCTCTACCGGGACCTTGAAAAACTTAAAGATCATCTTTTGACGGTATCCCCCGAAGACCGGCGGGAGATACTCCGGCTTACCGGGGACATAAAGAAATTCGCCGCCGTGGATATGCCTATCGGCGATCTTCGGGGTCTTAAAACCAGGGAGAGGGCCCGGGTCCCCCTTTCCTTTTTTATAAAAATGATCCCCGCCTTTACCCGTTTTCCCTTTTGGTCGGGCCGGACCGTTGGGGAATACGCGAAACGTTTCAAGAGCCCCCTGCTGCGGGAACTGGTGTCGGGCCTTGTAAGGATCGATACCAGCGCCCTAAGCCTGATATTCACCCTCTCGACTCTGGCCTTTGGGGACGGCGGTTACCCCCAGGGGGGATCCCTGGGCATGGCCCTGCGTATTGCCGCCACGGTTAAGAAGCTGGGGGGGACGATACGGTTCAACAGCCCGGTGGACCGGGTTTTGATCCGCGGCGGCGCTGCCGCCGCTGTCCGCACGGGGGGTTTGGAAATTCCCGCCGCCGCGGTGATCGTTACCCAGGATACCCTGACGGCGGTGGACAGCCTCTTTGATACCCCGCTCCGGGAAGCCTGGATCGAAAAGATGCGCGGAAATACCCGGCCCATGGTTAGTACCTTTATCTCCCTGGGAATCGAGGCGGATCTCTCCGCCCTGCCGGAAAGCCTGGTCTTTTCTACCGGGAAACCCCTGCTTTGCGGGGGCCGGGAAATCCGGGTCCTGAATGTCAATAACTATGCCGCTTATGCCGCCCATAGACCCCGGGGGGATTCGGATTACGCCCCGGCGGGCTGCAGCGCCGTAACATCCCTTATCCCCGGAGACAGCTACGATTTCTGGAAACAGTGCAGGGAAAATGGGGACTACGGGGATGAAAAGCGGCGGCTGGCGGAAAATTTTATCGAAATCCTGGGGGAAATATGGCCCCAAATCAGGGGGAAGATCGCGGTCTGGGATGTGGCAACCCCCCTTACCTATGAGCGTTACCTCCATTCTTACCGGGGTTCCTATATGTCTATCATGGAAAAGGGGATACCGCCGGTATATCCGGTGAAGTCCGGGAGCGTAAAGAATCTCTATTTCGCCGGCCAGAGGCTTATCCCGCCGGGGGGACTCCCGGTGGCCGCGGAAACGGGAAGAAGGGCGGTGCAGCAGCTCTGCCTGGATACCGGCGCCGTATTCCAGGGCTAGCAGCCTGTTGCACTTGTAGATTTTTGCATAAATATGCAAAAAATCACGATTATTGGGCTGCTTTCGGAGTTTGTAAGGTATAAATATTCATTGATGTGAATATTTATACCATTTTAGGCGTGAAGCGCAACAAACTCCTAGGACCCCAGCGGTGATTGATTGATTGTATCAATCGATCAATCAATGCGATCAATCAATGGCCGCCCATGGTGGAAACCATTATGGAATGAAGGCCCAGGTCCGCGGCTTCCTTAAAAACTAATTACCGGCCCCTCCGGTCTTCCGTTTCAAAACCCGCGCCTCAA
>JAIRNB010000019.1 GCA_031258265.1 Treponema sp.
CCGCAGGGCCCCCTCCAGGGCTCCGGCCTTAAAGAGCTTTTCCCCGGCATAGGCGATAAGCCGGGCCCGGTTTTCCTCGCGGCGGCCCGCCTCCGCCAGCTTATCAATAAGATCATCTATGATCGATCGAGGGCAGCCGTTCCTGCGGAATCTCCGGGGTAAACACGCAAGACACCCAAAAACACTATATGCATGAATAGCAATTTGTGATAAACATTAAGAACGAAATCCAATTCATTGATTGGGCCAGGTGGCAGCTAACGAAGCCCGCCGCCTAAAGAAACCCAAAAACTGGACGGTCGGACCAGGGACCTTAAACCCGGCCTCGAAGGGGAAAGATCGGACAGAAGGGACAAACTGGTACACTGGGGGTCTGCACCCCGCCATCATTGGCTGGGAATTGAACCGCCCCAGAGGCTCCCCCGCCGAAAGGCGGGTTCTTGGGGAGCAGACCCCCCTCGAATAACGCCCTTGCGGGCGCTTTTCTGTGTCTCTTCTTTTCCTGTTTTTACCCCGTGCTGCCTTTTTGAGGCGTCTTTTGCCTTCCCTCGAACAGCTGTAAGAAAGGGGAAATGAAGGTAAAAAATGGACAAATTGTCATTGAAATAGCCGTCTAGTATCGGGGGAGGGTCAACAATTCGCCCATTTTTCGGTTGAACTTCATCATTTTTCTAAAATGAGAATTGCTGTAGAATTTTCCGCCGTCATTGTACCGGGGGGGAAATTTGGATAAGATTGGGGCATGGATATTCTTACCCTGGGAAATGAACTGCTCCGCGGAAAGGCGGAGCCTGTAGCTAAAATAGATGATGAGCTGAAGCAGATTGCGGACGAAATGCTCGATGCCCTGCATAAGGGAAAAGGCGTCGGGCTTGCCGGCCCCCAGGTGGGGCTTATGAAGCGGATCTTCGTGGTCCATGTGGAGGGGGACGAGCCCCGGATTTTTATTAACCCGTCAATTATTGCCACCTCCGAAGAGATGGTAAAATATGAGGAAGGCTGTCTTTCCGTTCCCGGGGTCTGGGCCGACGTGATTCGTCCCAGGGCTCTGCGGATTCAGGCCTGGAATGAACGGGGGCGGCCTTTTACCATGGAGGCGGAGGGTATTCTGGCCAGGGTGATTCTCCACGAATATGACCACCTGGAGGGGGTGCTGTTTATCGACCGCCTTTCCGTCCGTAAAAGGGAACGTCTTCTTGCTAAAATGGGAAAGGTCCGGCAGAGGTAATGCGGATTGTCTATGCGGGGAGTCCCGCCATCGCGGTTCCCGCCCTGGAAGCCCTGGTGGTCCTGGCCCTGGAAAGCGCGGAAAGGGTCCCGTCCTCTGCCGCGGGGGTCTTTGAGCTTGCGGGGGTCCTGAGTAACCCCGACAGCCCCCGGGGCCGGCACGGGAAGCCGGAACCCACTGAACTGGCCGCCGCGGCCGCTGCCCTGGGGCCCCGGTTCGAGGGGGCCGGCCTTAGGCCCCCGGTTATCATGAAGCCTGAAAGGTTGGGGGCTGAAGCCCGGAGGGAGATCGAAGCCCTGGGGCCTGATATTCTGGTTTCCTTTGCCTACGGTAAAATTTTTGGTCCGAAATTCCTTGCCCTTTTTCCCCTGGGGGGGATCAATATTCACCCCAGTCTGCTTCCGGCGTACCGGGGGCCTACCCCTATTCCCCAGGCTATCCTGAACAGGGATCGGGAGACGGGGATCAGTATTCAGCGGCTGGCCCTGGAGATGGACAGCGGGGATATTCTGGTCCAGGAAGCCTTCCCCCTGGCGGGTACGGAAACCGCCGCCGGCCTGGCTGAGGAGATGGCCCGCCGGGCGGCGGCGCTGATCCCCCAGGTTTTGCGGGGCATGGCGTCGGGGACTCTGGAAGGCCGGCCCCAGGATAACGAAAAGGCCAGTTATTGCCGTCTCCTTTCCAGGGATGACGGGCGGATCGACTGGGGCCGGGGGGCCCTCGACATTGAAGCCCAGGTCCGGGCCTATAATCCCTGGCCCCTGGCCTGGACTCTGGACGGGGATCAGCGCCTGTACATCCACAAGGCCCTGGCGGGGCCGGAGGGGGAAAAAGAGGCGGCCCCCGGAACGGTTCTGGGCATAGACAGGGGGCGGGGAATCCTGGTGCAAACCGGGGAAGGGACCCTGGCGGCGGCGCTGCTGCAGTATGAGGCAAGGAAAGCCCTGGACTGGAGGGCGTTTTTGAACGGCGCCAGGGGTTTTATTGGCCGCCGTCTCCGCTAGTACCTTGACGGCAATGAAAACGCGGCATTGGTTCCAGCACAAACCTGCGGTTTGTGCCGTGCGCGCACTGGCCGGCAGGGATGCCGGGCTTTTTTTCCAGCACAACGCGCAAGAGCGCGTCGTGCCGCGCGCGCCCTGGCTTAGCTAAAGCTAAGCCGCATTGCCTAATATCTGGGGAATCACTGGCGCTATGCGGTTCCACAGGGGTTAAATTAACAACCTGCGGTTGCTTTCACTGCGCAAGGGATAGAGCGGAAATACCGGAAGCCCGCCGCAGGCGGGCTGAGGAATTGCAGCGATAGCCCGGTCCCCGGCAAAGCCGGGGATGCGCCCAAAAAAAAGAAACAAAAAATTCCTAACGTTTATCCTCTGTAGATTTTGTGTGATGTGGCGTAAAATCCTGGTTATCCGGTATACTTGGGGCCTGCGGGGTAATCGTCTGTCCGGCGATTTTTGGGGGGCTTGCGCGTGGGGCGCGATAAAGTCTTAAACCTAAATGGGATTATGAATGGGTTTTATTAATCTGGATATTGAGGCTGTAGAAGCTTACGTGGCTAACCACCTGAGGCTTTTCATATCTATGGCCGTAGGGCTTTTGGTTTTTGTGGGGCTTATCGCGGTTTCGATCTTTTTTATCGCCGTCCGGGGGGCTGAACAGACTATGGTCCCTGACATCCGGGGGAAGGAGCTGACTGAGGCCTTGCTGGAACTGCAGGTGAAGGAGCTTTACCCCCAGATAAGTCTGCGGTATTCCCAGTCTTCCCGGGATAAGGGGCAGATTCTTGAACAGGAACCTCCGGCGGGGGCTATTGTGAAGGCGGGCCGCCGGGTCCGGCTGGTGGTAAGCCGGGGGGTGCTTGTCAATACGGTGGAGGATTACCGGGGCCGGGACCTTAATGAGGTGCGGATGGATATTCAGGCTGTCTTTGCGGAGAGTCCGGGCCAGGAAATTACCCTTAAAGAACCGTTCATGTACGAATATTCCGATGAGGCGCCGGGGATTATCTTACAGCAGAAGCCGGAACCCGGTTCGGGGGTTTCGGGCTCCGTGGTTTTGGAATTTGTGGTAAGCCGGGGGCCGGAGAATACGGTGATCACGGTTCCCCGTTTTACGGGTCTTACTATTCCCGCGGCCCTGGCGGAAATAGGCAGGACCGGCGTGGATTTTGTCTTTAGCCTCCGGCCCAGCAGGGAAGGGGAGGAGGGGGAAATGGTGGTCTACCAGGAACCTCCGGCGGAGACCCAGGCGCCGTCGAATACCCGGATAGAACTCCTGGTGAATAGTCCCCCGGAGCTTCCCGAAGGGGAGATTTTCGGGCTCTTTAGCTACGCCATGCCGCAGAATCCCTATCCCCTGGCCCTGCGTCTTGAAGCCCTGCTTCCCGGCGGTGAACGGGTGGAGCTTGTCAGCGTTCTTTACCGGGGCGGGGATTTTACCGTGCCATACCGGCTTCCCGCGGGGACCGTGCTTATACTGTCCATGCTGAACCGGGAGCTTTACCGGGAAACCCTCAACACGGCGGAGAACCCGGACCCCCTTTCGCTGGATCAGCTTTGAGGCGCCTTCTCCGGCGGAAGTATCCTCCCCCTGGGCAGGTGGACGCCGCTTAGGATCTTTTCCAGCTTTTCCCCCGGCTCCGGCCCGGCGCTGAGGCCGAAAAAACGGACATTTCCCCCCAGGGTTTTGACAAGCCTCTGTCCCCCTAAATACCGGGCCAGGGGCCTGGTGATGATGTTCCGCGACAGGGGGCCCTCCGCCAGGGCCGCCGCTTTATGGCGGTACAGGGCTTCCAGGAAGGCCGTGTCCCCAATCAGTATGCTGGGCCGCAGTAATTCCAGGATTCGCGGCAATTCTTCGATTTGGGGAAGCTCTCCGGGGATTCCCCCGGATCTTTCTTCCCCCGCGCTTAGGCTGAGGGAAGCGCCTCCCAGAACCGCCGCCAGAACGCACAGCACCAGGGTTCCCCTTTCCGCCAGGGAGGAAAGGCTGAATATCCTGTCCCGGGGGAAGATTCGCGGCCAGGATTGGTTCCCGCCGGCCAGGGAGAGGAGTTCCCGGTGGGAACTTTCCGTCCCGCCGGGCCAGAGTACCGCTGCCCTTTCCGCTTCACAGGCTTCCGGCGGGGCCTCTTCCGCCAGGGGGAGCCGCTTTGAGACGCCCCCCAGGGATACCCGGATACTGTGCCCCCCGTCCGCCGGAAAAACGGCGCTGTCCAGGTAGATCCGGGGCGCCCTTAGTCCCGCGGCCAGTTCCCCGGTTTCCCCGGTGACGCAGAGGGCCTTGACGGCGGCCCCCTCCCCCAGGTCCCGGAAATAGCCGGCGGGGGCCTGAGGCCGGGGGGCGGCGGGCAGGAAAACCATTCCCCCCAGGGCGGCGCCAAAGGCCGCCATTGGCCACTCGGGACGGTTTTCCGCCAGGATCATGATCCGGTCCCCCCGTTTAAGCCCCAGGCTGCGGAAAAGACCGGCCAGTTGGCGGGAGCGGGCGGCCAGGGCCCTGAAACTCACCGTTTGCAGGAGCCGGTCGCCCCGGCAGAGTTCAAGGGCCTTCCGGGCGCCGTAGTTCTTCGCCCCCGCCAGGCATAGTTCTCCCAGGGTGTGGATATTTTTTAGCATGATCATTGGACCGGATGTACCTTCCGGGGTTGCGGAAAGGGGAATTTTGTCAGGGGACCGGCGTTTACTTTTTTCGTTTGTTTCTGGGCGCATTTTTGCGTGCCCGCATAGCACCGGAGGGTAAATGCCGGCGCCCTGGAATTTTGCCCCTTCATTTTTCCTTCCCCCCCGGGCTATAGTCATGGCGATGGATGCGAGAGGATTGGCTTGCCTGCTGCTGCTTGTCATTGGCCTGTGCCCCCTTCCGGGGCAGGCCGTCCAGGAATTTTCCCCCCCGGAACTTACGGAACCTGAAACCCTTATCGGGCTTAGCCTGGAGGGGCTTTACAGCCGTTTTGGGGTCCCCCAGGCGGTGCGCAGCGCCCGGGGAGAAGAGGAATGGCAGGATGATGTGGTTCTGGTCTATCCCCAGGGGGATTTTTATGTGTACCGGGACCGGGTTTGGCAGTTAGGGGTTTCCTCGGCCCGGGGAATCCGCCTGGGGGACAGCAGGGAAGCGGTGATTCTTGCCCTGGGGGAGGATGCCCTGGAGGGGGACGGTTACTTTATCCTTCCCATCCGGGACCGGTCCTGGCCCATGGCCCTGCGGGTGAATCTGGGAGCTTCCTCCGGGGTGGCCGGTATCTTTGTGTATCGCAGTGATTTTTAGGCCAGGATCAGGGGCAGAATCGAAGAGCTAAACTTAACGCGATCCTGTGATTGTACCCCGGGGTTTTGCTTCCCGGAGCTTTTGATATAGACGCGGTAAACGCGCGGCGCACCCTGTAAAGGTTTTATTCGCAGTGGGGTCTAATACCCCGCCGTAAGCACAGCCTGCGCGCTTTGCCCCGCGGAAGCTCATTCGATTAATTTCGATTATTATTGATATTGGTGGAAGGAGGCGGTGATTCTGCCGCCTTCTTGTGGGAGTTTCCATGGCAAAGATATGTTTATGCCTGACCGCCGGGACCATTGTCAAGAATCTGGAAATACTGGAAAAAAACCGCCCGTATATTGATATAGCGGAGCTGCGGGTTGATTGCCTGGAACCCGACGAGCGTTTCCTGATCCGGCGTTTCCCCGAACAGGCCGGAATCCCCGTGATCCTTACCGTCCGGCGGGATCTGGAGGGGGGGAACTTTGCCGAGGGGGAGGGTTCCCGGATCAGGCTCCTGTCCCAGGGGCTGGCCTTCGCGGAGGCGGACCGGCGGAAGAACTTTGCCTATATCGATCTGGAGGAGGATCTGAACGTTCCAAGCCTGGAGGAGGCGGCCCGGACTTTTGGTACCCGGATCATCCGGTCTTCCCATAATTTTAAGGGAATTGATGAGGATATTCCGGGGAAGCTGCGGAAGCTCCGCCGGGTGGGGGATGAGATCGCGAAGATCGCCGTCATGGCCCGGACTTCCGCCGATGCCCTTGCCCTGGTCCGGGCCGCCAGGGAAACCCAGGGTACGGAAAAGATACTCCTCTGCATGGGCCGCTTTGGGGGCTTTACCCGGATTCTGGCGGAAAAGCTTGGCTCCCAGATCAGCTATGCCAGCGCCGGGGAAGAGGGGATTCCCCTGGCCGCCCCCGGCCAGCTTTCCGCCGGGGAGCTGGTGGAACTGTACCGGTTCCGCGGCATCGGCCCGGAAACCAAGGTTTTTGGGGTGGCCGGTTATCCCCTTAATGTTACGGGGTCCCCCCGGTTTTTTAACGCGGTTTTTGCCCTGGAAAATACCAACGCGGTTTATGTTCCCTTCCCCGCGGACTCGCTGGAAGACTTTATGGCCCTGGCTGAAGAATTGGAATTGAGCGGGGTATCGGTGACGGTGCCCTACAAGGAAAAGGTGATCAACTACCTGGGTTCCATGTCGGACGAGGTGGAGTGGATCGGGGCCTGTAATACCATTACCCGGGGACCCCAGGGCTGGCGGGGAACCAATACCGACATGCGGGGCTTTTCGGATTCTCTTTTGGATTTTATCGGCGCCCTTTCCACAGGGGCGGAAAAGTTTAAGGTTCCCAAAATAAAACGGCGGAAGCCAAAGCCGCTTGTCAACTTGAAGGGAAAAAGGGTTACGGTGATTGGCGCCGGGGGGGCCGCCCGGGCGGTGGCGGCGGAATTGTACCGCCTGGGGGCCGGAGTCCTGATATTGAACCGGACCGTGACGAAGGCCCGGAATTTGGCGCAGCCCTATAAGTTCCACTGGGGCAGCCTGGACGGGCGGGGGCTTGAACAGATGGAAAATTTTTCCGACATCATCATCCAGACCACTCCCGCGGGGATGGAGGGGAACCCCGATCGGGACCCCCTGGAACTGTACTCCTTTACCGGCAGGGAAATAGTCATGGACCTGATCTATGAACCGGAACGGACTCCCTTTCTCCTGCGGGCGGCGGCGGCGGGCTGTGCGGTTCTTAATGGTTACGATATGCTTATCCGGCAGGCCCGGTATCAGTATACCCAGTTCCTCAAGCGGGACTTTCCCCCGGTCCTACTTTCCCGGGTAAAATTTTAGGGTGGATTTTTGGTGGATTTTGTGGAAAATCAGTTATTGAAAAATCTGGAGATAAAGGAACGTACCGGTTTCCGCGCCGCCGACGATCTCGTGGCGCCGGATATGAAGCTGGGTCTTGGTACGGGGTCTACCGCTATCCATGTGGTCCGCCGGGTGGGGGAGCGTCTTGCCGCCGGGGAGCTGCGGGGTATCCGGGTATTTGCCACCAGTTTCCAGACGGAACTGGCCTGTGAAGAGCTGGGGATTCCCCATTACAGCCTCAATTCCCCCGAATTGGCCGGCGGCCTGGACTTAACGATCGACGGGGCCGACGAGGTTGATCCCAAGGGCCGTGTGGTAAAGGGCGGGGGCGGCGCCCTCCTGATCGAAAAACTGGCCGCCTATAATTCGGCCCGTTATGCTATCGTGGCGGATGAGGGTAAGCTTGTCTCCGATCTGGCCCTCCGCTTTGCCCTGCCTGTGGAGATTATCCCCGAAGCCCGCCGTACCGCGACCAGGGCCCTGGAAAAGCTGGGGGCCGCGGTCACCCTGCGGGAAGCCCTGCGTAAGGCGGGGCCAGTGATCACCGAACACGGCAACCTGCTCCTGGACATCAGGTTTCAGACGCCGGTGGAGCCGGAAGACATGGAGGAGCGGATCAACCTGATCCCCGGAGTGGTGGGAAACGGTTTTTTTACCGGCCGCCGGGCCCCCTGGGACCGTCCGTTGATCTACATTGGCCGCACCGGCGGCACGGTGGAGCTAAGGAATTAGGAGTCCCCGGTTATGGCGGTAGATAAGCACATCAACTTTTTTGAGCTGGAAAAGTCCTGTGAAAAACCAGGCTGTCCCCTCTGCCGGATCGTCGCCGACCGGGCGGAACGTTACATTGACAACATGCTCTTTGAGCATGTTTCCGACCGGGTCTTCCGCAAAGCCCACCGCCTGGCGGGGGGCTTTTGCAGCTACCATTCCCGGAATCTTGAATCCTTCCGGGACGGCCTGGCGGTGGCGATTCTGGGCCGGGATGTTTTGGAGGAGCGGCTGGATTCTTTTAAAACCCGGAAACCCTGGCGCCGCCGGGAGCCTTGTCCCATCTGTGTGGAGCGGGACCGTATCGAAACCGAATACCTGGGTTTTCTGGCCGGCGCCGGGGGGGAAAGCGTCGAGGAACAGGAACTCCGGCGGATCTTCGGCCAGTCGGAGGGCCTCTGCGCCCCCCATTACGGCAAACTCCTGGAATCCTGGAAGAAGCTTCCCCCCTGGATCACCGAATTCCATGACCGCAAATTCGTCGCCCTTAAACAGCGTATCGATCAGTTTATCGAACTTTCCGCCTATGGCAGGCAGGAAGAATTCCGGGCCCTCCCGGAGCGGGACCGGCTGGTGTGGAAAGAACTGGCCCTGGCCCTGCGGGGGAGTGTGGATTAGCGGCCTGTTACATTTATGGATTTTTTGCATACTGGGCGCATCGCCGCTGCGCGGCGACCGGGCTTTCCGGGGCTCCGCGGGTCCCTCCCCGCTCCGGCCTCCTCGTCCCGCCTCCGGCGGGACTGCGGTGGCCCCTTCGGGCCCCTCCAATCCCTTGCGCTGCTAAAACATGGCATCCATGCCATGTTTTAGCTTTAGGTTTTTGCTGCGCAAAAACCTAAGCATTTACTCCAGCCGGCATCCATGCCGGCCATGGCGCGCGGCCCAAACCGCAGGTTTGGGCTGGAGCAAAGCCGGCATCCAGACCAATTTTTAGCACATCTATCACAGCCGGCCAGGGTGCGCGGCCCGGCAAAACGCCCCTGGCTGCTTGACAGTAAGCGCGAAAAGCCTATATTCTGTTTTTTCCCGAAGGTTCAGGCCAATAGACGTTCTTTTTTCCCCGCAAGTATAAAAATCTTTGTTTTGGAGAGTGAAAATTGAACAGACCGTTTGGACGCAGTAATGCAATCAGTGTTTCACCCTCCCCATACACCGTAAAGGTTTCTGTAATCGTACCTGTTTATAACGATGAAAAATATATTTCCGCCTGCATAGATTCAATTTTGACCCAGACCTTACGGGAAATTGAAATTATCTGTACTATTGACGGCGCAAGCGACAGATCCCCTGAAATCTTGAAAACCTACGCCGCCAAAGATTCCCGGCTGCTTATATTAAGCCAGGAAAATTCCGGTCCGGGGCCCGCCAGAAACACGGCCTTAGACCACGCGCACGGAAAGTATATACTTTTTTGCGATGCGGATGACAGCCTTGAACAAAATGCCGCCGCCGAATGTTACGCCCTCATGGAAAACACGGCGTGCGATATGCTTATTTTTAACACAAACATCATCGAAGACGGAAGGAGCGTGGCCGGCTTAAAAAATTCATCCGGTGAATATATTACCCTGGTAAATTCAGAAAACGAAGGGGTTTTGGATAAAAGAACCTGTATACGAACAATGCTCATCGCTACCGTGTGGGGAAAGATGTTTCGGGCAGACCTAATAAAAAAATACCGGCTGCGTTTCAGCCGGCACGTGATAGGGGAGGACGCCCGGTTTTTGCTTTCGTATCTGCTTATCCTTAAAAGCGCCTATGCCGTGAATAAATATTTTTATAATTACTATCTCCGCCCCAAAATGTCTTTTCACGCCTCCCATCCGTGGATTGGACGGTTTTTCCGGTTTCCCGGCATTTTTGCCGATGTTTTTAAATTTGCGCTGCGGATTGGGAAACCGTTCAGGATTTCCATTTTCTTTTATTGGCTTGTCGTGTTTTTTAAGAGCAGGAAAAAATGAAACGTGAAAACAGCGCGTCTTTCATGCAAAAGTTATATTTGGCAGCCGAAAAAAACGCGAAAAGGTTTGTCGGGTTTCTTGGCCTTGGGAATTCAAACGTAACGGTAACATTATCAAAATTCAGGGCGCGTCTAAAAAAACTTATCAAAATATCCGCGCTTGAAAGCTTTGACATTTACATCGCCGAACACTGCAACTGGGGCTGTTATAGCTGTAATCATTTTTCCCAGCTTGCGGCGTCCGAATTTGCGGATCTGGCGGCGACCGAACGGGACCTGAAACGTCTTTCCGAACTGTCGGGCGGCAACATCCCGGCGGTTATGCTTGTGGGCGGCGAACCTCTCCTGAACCCCGAATTACCCGAATTTATGCGTATCGCCCGGGAATATTTCCCCCAAAGCCGGGTGCAAATTGTTACCAACGGGGTTTTACTTCTCGCTCAAAAGGATATTTTTTGGGAGTCTGTCAAAAAGTACAACATCACCATGACGCCGACAAAATATCCCGGTATTGACTGGGAAAAAATAGAAGCCCGCGCCGGTAAATTTGGCTACAAGTTTGAATATTTTGATTTAAGCGGCAGCAGTGAAAAGGTATCCCGCAAGTTTAGCCTCGATTTATCCGGCAGCCAGGAAATCAGGAAAAGTTTCAGGCGCTGTCCCATGGCGGCCTGCACCGTCGCGCTGCAAAATGGACGCCTGGCAACCTGTAGTTTTGTGTTTTGTATGCGGCATTTTAACAAATATTTCAATCAGAATATTCCGGTGACGGATGATGACTCGATTGATATTTACAAGGCAAAATCCATGCGGGAAAT
>JAIRNB010000117.1 GCA_031258265.1 Treponema sp.
CCAGTGACGAGGCGGACTACATGACCGGCAACACCATCAAGCTGGACGGCGGTCTTATCCTCCCCGGTATGCCGGAGCGGGGGGATCTTTGGCAAAAACCGGAGAAGTAGCCGCCCCCCCGTAGTAATTCTCAGTTTAGAAAAATGATGAAGTTTCCTTATCTTCCCTATCTTCTACGGCAATTCGAGGATGGTATACGGCAGAAGACACCTAAAAAGGGTAACGCGGGGTAAAAACAGGAAAAGAAGAGACACAGGAAAGCGCCCGCAAGGGCGTTATTCAGAAGAATCAGCGCGTCCTGGCGCAAATAAATGCCATAATACAAAGAAAAAAGTAGACTGGCTTTAGCCGGGCGTATGCGCCGCGGGAGGGGCCCCGTCTTTTTCCCAGCCGACAGGACCCCAGGTAAATTTCTCAGGTGTCTTTTGGTTTTTAGAATATTTAAACTGAAAATTGCTGGCCGCCCCGCTTGCCCCGCCGGGGCCTTTCCGGTATTGTTATAAGCGGCTCTTTCAAAACTGAAGTTTTGAAAGAGCCGTCATCGAAAAAAGCAGTTTTACAGGCCGTTCCACAGCCTGCCGCGCCGGAACGGCCTCTTGTAAAGTTTGATGAAAAAACCAGGCTTTTGACGGTTTTTCCGGGAGCTTGGTTCAAAATCTGGAACAACCTATGTTACCGGACTTCGCATGAAGTCCTGGAAAAATTCTTCGAGGAGGAAGCGCCATGTCCGATTCGGACGGCGGGGGTAGTAGGTTACCCCAGCACACTTCGGCTTATTTGAGCTTGGCGGCCTTCCCCGGTAAAAACAAGATCCGCTGATACCGGTCTTCCCGGGGGCCCGCCCACAGGAGGATCTGTCATGATCACTATCCGCGTTCAGACAAACGGAAGCCTGGAAGAAACAGGCGAATTGACAAAATACTGCTGGATCGACGCCAGGAATGTATCCGGGGAAGATCAACGCCGGCTGGCGGATGAGTTTGGCATTGGGCCGGAACTTATCACCGATATTATGGACGCCGACGAGCAGTCCAGAATAGAAAAAGAAGATAATTACACCGCCATTATCGTCAGGGTCCCGGTCTACAAGCAAAAATACGAAACCGCGTATTTTACCCTGCCCCTGGGGATCATTCTTTTTTCCGATAAAATTATCACGGTCTGCATGGAATCCAGCGAAGCCCTGGAGGATCTGTCCAAAAATAGAATCCGGGGTTTTAACGTCCGGAACAAAAGCGCCTTTGTACTGAATCTTCTGGGGCGGGCCGCCTTTACCTACCTGAAATATTTAAAGGAACTGAACAAGCGGACCAATACCATAAAGGACGATCTCCAGGGTTCCATTAAAAACAAGGAACTTATCCAGCTTCTCTCTATTCAGAAATCCCTGGTTTTCTTTACCACCAGCCTGACTTCCAACGAACTCTTGCTGGAAAAACTCCAAAAATCTCCGATGATCCGCTTTAAGGACGATGAAATGGAGCTTCTGGAAGATGTGGTGACGGAGAACAAACAGGCCATCGCCATGGCCAACATCTACTCCTCAATTTTGACGGGCACCATGGACGCCTTTGCCAGCGTCATTTCCAACAACCTGAATATCGTTATGAAACGGCTCACCATTGTTTCTATCGTCCTGATGATCCCCACCCTCGTGTACAGTTTTTTTGGGATGAATGTGGACCTGCCCCTGAAGGCTTTACGGCACGCGGGCTGGCTCATTCTGGGGGTCAGCCTGTTTAGTTCTATCCTGGGGGCCGTCTTCCTGAACAGGGACAGGAGGCGGAAGAAGGCCAGGCCCGCCAGGGGAGAGACCCAGGGCATCGGCATTTAAGCTCCGGCGCCTTGTCGCGGTACCGCATTGTCCAATTCACAGCCTTCGGCTGCTCTTATCGCGCAAGGGATTGAAGCGGAAATACCGGAGGCTTTACCGCAGGTAAAGCTGAGGAATTGAAGTGGAAAGCCCGGTTTTTGCGTGCATGGCACGCAAAAATGCGCCCATAAACAAATAAAAAAAGTAAACGCCGGTCCTCTGGGGAGAGACCCTATTCCCAGGTTGAAGGCTTATGGGGATAATAGCCGGGGGGAATCCATGATTGACTATCAGAACCGGCGGCAAAAAATATACGACGCGATGGCCCGGGAGGGCATAAGCTTATTGATGATTGAAGACTGCGAAGGGCGAAGGGACCCGGCGCTGCGCTGGCTCTCCGGCCATCCCCAGGACGCGCTGCTTTACCTTTCGGTGGACAGGAAATCCCTGCTGGTCCCCTGGGACATCAACATGGCCCTCCTCTACGGCAAAGTGGATATGGCGATCCCCTATGGGGAATTTGAACGCCTGCCGACGGCCGCCATCATGGGATCTTCGGTAAAGCTGAAAATCCCGCCGGGTTCCAAGATCGAGATTCCCCCGGTGACTCCCTACCCTCTTTTCCTTGAATATGTGGGTTCCATTGGGGGGAGTTACGATATTATCTGCCGGGAAGGGGGACTCCACAGGGAAATAGAAAAATTACGGGCCGTCAAGGATGAGGAGGAGATTCATATTTACCGCAGGGCGGCGGATATTACCAATGAAATCATTGATTTGCTGGAAAAGAATGTCCGTTCCGGGAAGATCCGCACCGAGTCGGAGGCCGCCCTTTTTATTGAAAGCGCCGCCCGCAAGCGGGGCTGTGACGGCACGGGTTTTACTACCCTGGCGGCGGGGCCGGAACGGAGTTTCGGTATCCATGCCTTTCCCCCCTATACCGCCGGGCCCTTCGGCGGCAAGGGGCTTTCTATCCTGGATTTTGGCATCAAGTACGCCGGTTACACTACGGATGTGACCCTTACCTTCGCCAGGGACCCCAACGCCGCCCAGGAAAAACTTATCGTCCTGATAGAAAAGGCTTATAAGTTAGCCCTGTCCCTTGTGGCGGACGGCACGGGGGCCCGGGAAATTGCCAGGGCGGTGGATGTCCTCTTTGGCAAGTCAAAGAAGCTTATGCCCCACGGCCTGGGCCACGGTATCGGCCTGGAGGAACACGAGAGTCCCGCCATCCGCAGCCGGAGCGATAACCAGTGGGTTCTGAGCCCCGGCATGATCTTCACCCTGGAACCGGGGCTCTACGATCCTATCCACGGCGGCTGCCGCCTGGAAAACGATATTCTCCTTACCGGCTCAGGGGCCGAAGTTTTGACCACAGCGAGGATTATCCGCCTGTAAGCGGACTCCTGTTTTGTTGAATACCCGGAAAATATTACACTCCGTTAAGAAAAACGTGCCTTTTTATTTATCACAGCCCTGAATCGGACTAATAATTTAAACAAAGACTGATTCAGGGGGGCTTGTAACAATGAAAATCGGAAAAAAATTGATGGTTCTGATAATCGGCTTGAATCTGGCGGGGGCGGGGATTCTGGGGGGAATTATTCTTCAAATTTCCCAAAAAACAATACAGGGCCGCAATACAAAAGAAATTATCCGCCCGGAGGAAAAAACAGCCGCTGAAACCGGGCGAAATACCGCCAATCCCCGCCTGGGGATGAATGTTCCGCAGCGAATAAACAAAACTTCTACCTACCGCCTGCTTACCATGAGCGCCACCATCGGCGGCCTTATGATTATTTTTATTACCTCGGTGGTCTTTATTACAGTCCGCAAAGATGTCAAGAAAGAAGACCCGGTCATTTCTCCGAATACGGCGGACAACAAAGATAGTAATAGTATCTGTACCATAAAACAGATCGCCTCGAATATTAACGATTTAAACAAGGAACTGGACCGGCAGGCGGAAAGCATTCTCCAGTCCACATTGGCCATTGAACGGATGCTTGCCAATATTCAACTGGTTACAAAAAACCTGGCCCATGACAACGGTACTATTTTACTTGATGGAACCCAGGGCAAGCCCCCT
>JAIRNB010000120.1 GCA_031258265.1 Treponema sp.
GTTATCCTTTCCGGCGACTGGATCAGGACTGCCGGAACCCTGGGGGCGATCCTGGCCTTTGCCATTGGCGGCTTTTTAGTCCTCTTTGTGGGCCTTACCTACGCGGAACTAACCGTGGCCATGCCCAAATGCGGCGGGGAACATGTGTTTTCCATGCGGGCCCTTGGGGCCGGCGGTTCTTTTGTCTGTACCTGGGCCATCATCATTGCCTATATCGGGGTTGCCGCCTTTGAGGCCTGCGCGTTTCCCACCGTAGTTCAGTACATCTTCCCGGGCTTTATGAAGGGCTACCTTTATACCGTGGCGGGTTTTGATGTATACGCTTCCTGGATGGTAACCGGTCTTATCCTGGCGGTGATAATCACGATTATTAACTACATTGGGGTAAAGCCCGCGGCCATCTTTAATACTATCCTTACGGTGGTTATCGCGGCGGTGGGCATCGCCCTGGTGGGCGGTTCCGCGGTACGGGGCGATCCCCAAACCGCCCTGCCTCTGTTTGACAACGGCTTGGGGGGTATTCTCAAAGTAACGGTGATGACTCCCTTTATGTTTGTGGGTTTTGACGTTATTCCCCAGGCGGCGGAGGAGATCAATATTCCCTTCAAAAAAATCGGCGGTATTTTGCTGCTCTCGATTCTTATGGCTATCGGTTTCTATGTACTGATTATCATTGCCGTATCCCTGGTTATGACCAAGCCGGATCTGGAGGCTTCCAGTCTGGCAACCGCGGATGCCATGAAAAAAGCCTTTTTTAATTCGGACGCCGCGGCGAAGGTTCTGATCATCGGCGGCATGGCCGGTATCATCACCAGTTGGAATTCCTTCTTCGTGGGGGGCAGCCGGGCCCTCTACGCCATGGCGGAAGCCAAGATGCTGCCCCGGTTTTTGGGTAAGCTCCATCCCAAATACCGGACTCCCTCCGGCGCAATCCTTCTTATCGGCGCTCTCTGCTTTGTTGCCCCTTTCTTTGGCCGGCGTATGCTGGTGTGGCTTGTGGATGCGGGCAGCGCCGCCACGGTAATTGCCTACTTCCTGGTATCCCTGTCCTTCCTTATCCTCCGCAAAAACGAACCGGATATGGATCGGCCCTACAAAGTACGTTTTGGCGGTCTTGTGGGCGTCATAGCGGTGGCCATGGGTATCTTCATGATCATCCTGTATATCCCCGGTATGCCCGCTGGTCTTACCGTTGAAGAATGTATCATCGTGGGAATTGCCGTGGCCCTGGGGGTCATATTGGGTGTCAGCGCCAGGGCAAAGTACGGACAAGAATTCGGTCGGGCCGAAGGATTGCTGCCCCCCATTAAATACCGGAAAGCCGCCGCATAAGCGTCGAGAACGGAACGTTTAATGAACGTTTAATTCTGGAGGATTTCCATGCAATTTTCTTTTAACCTCCCAGTAAATTTGCTCTTTGGGGCGGGAGCGGTTAATCAAATCGGCAGCCGGGTTAAGGCCTACGGAACCAGGGCCCTGATCGTTACCGGCCGGGGGAGTACCAAAAAGTCCGGACTCCTGGACAAGACTATTGGGCTTTTGAAAGAGGCGGGGGTCGAGGCCTGGGTCTATGATAAGGTGGAGCCCAATCCCACGGTTCCCCAGGTAAGCGAAGGGGTAAAGGTCCTTAAAGAATTTGGGGCGGACATGGTTATCGGCCTTGGGGGAGGCAGCATCATGGACGCCGCTAAATGTATTGCCTTTATGGCCAAGAATGACGGGGACCTTATGGATTATGTCTATGCCCGCAGGAGTTCCGGTGAAGCCTTTCCCATTATCCTGGTCCCCACCACCTGCGGTACGGGCAGCGAGGGCAATGGTTTCGGGGTAGTCACCGACCCCGCCACGGGGGATAAAAAGTCCCTGCGGGGAAATATGATTGTTGCCGGGCTGTCTATCATCGATCCCGAACTAATGATCACCATGCCCAAAGAAGTCCTTGCCAGCGTAGGTTTTGACGCCCTCTGTCACTGCATGGAAGCTTATCTTTCCGCCATTGCTACTCCGGTCTCGGACCTTTACGCCCTGGAGGGAATAAGCCTGATCCACGAAAGTCTTCTTCCCCTGTATCAGGGAAAAGGCGGGGCGGCCGAATGGGAAAAACTCTCTTGGGCCAGCACCCTGGGGGGTATGGCAATCGGTCTGGCCGGGGTTACCGCCCCCCATGGTCTTGAACACCCGGTAAGCGGGCTGCGGAATCTTACCCATGGCAAGGGGCTTGCCAGCCTTACCCCGCCTATCGTTGACCGTTCCGCCGCCGCCGCCCCCGTCAAATACGCCGGGATCGCCCGCCGGCTGGGGGGCGGGGATGAAAAAGACTGCGCCGCGGTATTAAGAAAACTTTTGGCAGACCTTGATCTGGCAATCGGCCTGGAAAGCCAGGGGGTTAAAAAGGAAGATCTGGATTGGATGACGGAAAACGCCCTCAAGGTTTCCGCCGCGGGGATTGCCAATCATCCGGTCAAATTCAGCCCGGAGGAAATCAAAGAAATTTACCGCGCGGCCCTATAGGCTGCGATTCATGCAGGGGGGAAGCTATGTCATTACGGGATGCGTTGCCAGAAATAAAAACTGAACTGCCCGGGCCCAAGGCCAGGGCCTTGATTGCCCGCCGGGCGGAAGCCACGCCGGGGGCCATTCGCTGTGTTTACCCCCTGGTTGTCTCCCAGGGAGAGGGGGCCATGGTGGAAGATCCGGATGAGAATGTTTTTATGGACTGGGTAGGAGGGGTGGGAGTTCTTAACATCGGTTACTCCCACCCGGAGGTAGTTAAGGCGGTGCAGGATCAGGCCGCCTGCTATTTCCACGGTATGGCCAACATTGTCACCCACGAGGGCTATGTGGCCTTGGCGGAAAAACTCAACTCCCTGGTTCCGGTTAAAGAGGCAAAGAGAAAGACCATGTTTGCCAATTCCGGGGCGGAGTCCCTGGAAAATGCCGTTAAAATAGCCCGGGGGTCCAGTAAACGGCCCAATATCATTGTTTTTTCCGGGGCTTTCCATGGAAGGACCCTGTTGACGGGGACCATGACCAGCAAAAAAGCCTACTACCATGGTCTGGGTCCCCTGCCCGATGGGATTTACCGGGCTGAATTCCCCTACCTTTACCGGGCCCCCAGGGGCTTTACCGGGGAGGAGGCCGTTGAATACTATGTGGACCGTTTCCTGGCGGTCTTCGAGGAGGCCTCCCCCCCAGAGGACGTGGCGGCGGTGGTGGTAGAACCGGTCCAGGGAGAAGGAGGTTTTATCCCCGTTCCCCGGCCCTGGATAGAGGCCGTACGGAGGATCTGTGACAGCCACGGTATTCTTATCATCGCCGATGAAGTGCAGACAGGGTTCTGCCGTTCCGGCCGCTGGTTCGTTTCTAACTACTGGGAAGAATGGGGCTGTGCGCCGGACATCATCGCCATGGCCAAGTCCATCGCCGGTGGTATCCCCCTGGGGGCGGTCTGCGCCGGGGCTTCCATCGTGGATAAGGTCCCCACCGGGGTTATCGGTGGCACCTATGGCGGCAATGCCCTGGCCTGCGCCTCCGCCCTTAAAATTATCGAGATCATGGAACGGGACGGCCTTGCCCGGCGGGCGGAGGATATGGCAAAGAAGGTACGGAATGCCTTTACATCCTGGCAGGCCGAATACCGGGCCATTGGAGATGTCCGGGGTATCGGCTGTATGCTGGGAATGGAATTTGTTAAGGATGAAAAGAAAAGCCCCTGGCCGCAGTTAGTCACGGAAATTGTGCAGGAAGCCGTCCGGCATGGCCTTATCGTGGAAAGCGCCGGGACTTATGGCAATGTTCTACGCTTCCTTTCGCCCCTGGTGATCAGCGACGCCCAGCTTGAACGGGGACTCGAAATTCTCAAAGCCGCCATTGCCGTTTCCCTGAAAAAGCTGGCCTGAATGGGGCGGTGACGGCCTTTGGAAGTTTTATGCGCGAAGTGCAACAAACCGTTAGAGGCCCCCGGAAATGTGGGCCTTAATTTTCCCAAGGAGAAGTATATGAAGCTAAAAGATACTGGAAAATCCGCCGCAGACATCAAAGCCTTGATCTCGAAGTACATGATCGAAACCTATGAGCGTTACGATTTTCTCTGTGAGCGGGCGGAGGGGATCTACCTCTACGATGAAAAGGGTCAGGCCTACCTGGATTTTTATGGCGGCATCGCGGTAAACAGCGCGGGAAGCCGGAACCCCAAGGTGGTGGCTGCCGCCAAGGATCAACTCGATGATGTGATTCACACCTTTAATTACCCTTACCTTATCCCCCAAGCCCTGCTGGCGGAAAAGATCTGTACGACTCTGGGTTATGAAAAGATCTTTTACCAAAACTCCGGCACCGAAGCCAACGAAGCGATGATCAAAATGGCCCGGAAATACGGCATCGAAAAATACGGACCAAACCGCTATCACATCATCAGCGCGAAGGAGAGCTTCCATGGCCGCAGCTTCGGCGCCCTTTCCGCCACCGGGCAGCCCAACAGCGCCTGCCACCGGGGCTTTGGCCCCATGCTGCCGGGCTTTAACTATGCGGAGTTTAACAATTTGGACGATTTTGCCTCCCAGGTTACGGGGGACACCATTGCTATCATGTTGGAACCTATTCAGGGTGAAGGCGGGGTCCACCTGGCCACACCGGAATTCCTAAAGGGTATACGGAAACTTTGTGATGAGAAGGGCCTGCTCCTTCTGATAGATGAAATCCAAACCGGCTGGTGCCGTACCGGGGAAGTAATGGGTTACATGCACTACGGCGTCAAACCGGATATTGTTTCCATGGCCAAGGCCCTGGGCGGAGGGTTCCCTATTTCCGCCATCTGTACTAACAGTGAAATTGCCGCGGCCTTTAACATGGGTTCCCACGGCACCACCTACGGTGGTAATTCTGTTTGCTGCGCCGCGGCCTTGGCCCAGATAACCGAACTGTTGGACAAAAACATGGCCGCCAATGCCAAAGAAACCGGGGACTACTTTATGGAAAAACTCCGCAGCCTTCCCCGGGTAAAAAATGTCCGGGGCAAGGGACTCCTCGTGGGGGTGGAACTGGACGGCCCCATCGGCCTCGCGGTAAAGCATAACTGCCTTGACCGTAAATTCCTTGTCACCCTTATCGGGGACCGGCTTATCCGCATGATACCGCCCCTCACCGTTACCAAGACGGATTGCGACAAGGCCTGTGCCCTCCTCGCCGAATCTATAGACGCCGTAAAAAGTTAATATTCCGTAGTTTTCGGCCTACGGCCTACAAACTGCTATTTTTAATGGTTGCCCTTTCAAAAATTCAGTTTTGAAAGGGCTTTATATACTCATAAATGTTCCGGAGGGGGCGAAGGAAAGGCCCGGATAAGCCCGTACTTTCCGTCATAGCCGGGGCTGATGAAGAGTTTCCCGGAACGCATCCGGGCGACGGCCTCTGCCAGCAGTTCCCCGGAAAGG
>JAIRNB010000225.1 GCA_031258265.1 Treponema sp.
CTCGGCCTCCGCAGCGGCTAGGTCATTCCGCACCCCAGCGTAGCTGGGGAACGCTCCATTCCCACTTTTATATTGCTGCGTTTAGCTTCCTTACTCCGACACAGTTTGCCGGCCCTGAAAATGCTTCACATTTCCTTATTCGGGCCGCCAAACCTTTGAAATTGCCGCGCAGCGGCTTCAATATGGGCAGACACTGGTTGTTTGCTGGCATACGGCGGACGGTTGTTCCTGGTTTTCCGCGCAAGGGATAGAAGCGGAATTTTTGCGAAGCAAAAATTGGAGCGGATAGCCCGGTTTCCGGCCCGGAGGGCCGGAAATGCGCCCAGATTTTAAGGCGGAATCAGCGATAGATACTATACAGCGGCGTTTTGCTTTACTGCTTTGCTTGTTACTTTGCGTGTTCCATGAGGGTGGAGACGGGGACCACGGTATAGCCGGAACGGACCAGGGCGTCCAGAAGTACGTCCAGGCGTAAAAAGAGGTAGTCCGAGCGGCCCCCGGAGAGGATTCCCAGCCGCAGGGGGATGATTGAACCGGGCCGTTTTGCGTCGATGATCCGGTCTATCATGTCTCCCGCGGATAGCTGGGATACTCCCAGGCTGCGGGCGTCTGCCCTGCTCATCCAGTCCAGGGGGTCCACATCCCGGCCGGAACTGCGGTAGCCTACCTGGGCTGCGGCTTCGGCGATTTCGGTGGAACCGGCGTAGTAGGGGGGATGCCAAAGCAGGGCCAGTTCCCTCTGGCTTGCCCGGTAGAATTCGTCTTCGTTCCGGGCCAGGCCCCGGGAAATAAAATCGCCGCCGATGCGGAAGCGGGAGTCCGACAGATCGATGGGGGCAAAAAACATGGAGGCAAGCTCGTGGCCTGTACCGGCGATGATCCGGACGGCCTCCGGGTAACGGCGGATAAATTCACCGTTGAGGAAAAAGGTGGCCCTAAAGCCAAAACGGTCCAGGGAGTCGAGGACCTGGGGAAGGCCGGTAATATCATCGTAGAGATCAAAACAGAGGGACACTTCCCTTAGCCCCGTCCTAAGGCCGTGGGAGAAGATTCCTTTGATGGCTTCCGGGGGGTCCTTGGGGGGGACTTCCCGCTGGTACTGGAATCCCGGCACCAGGGCCACGGTTCCTACCCCCGCGGTATTGCGGATCATGGGGAGATTTTCGTAGGGTCCGAAAACCTGGTTTTCCAGGTAGACCCGATAACGGCCGGAAATTTGGGAGGGGGCGCGGCGCCGGGGATCGGTGAGTTCGGTCCAGGCTGAACTTCCATCGGTGAAGAACCAAAGCCCGCCGCTTTGGGCCAGAATCCCCCGCCCCCGTTCCTCAAAACAGTATTCCGACACCCCCGCCAGGCATACCAGGCTGCGGGTCCCGGAAAGCCGTACCCGTTCTATTCTGCGGTCATCGCCGGTGACAAATTCCTCGTTGCCGATCCACAGGCAGGAAAAGGAAGGCCGGGAGCTGAGAGTCCGCAGAATCCGCCAGTTGATGTAATCGTAGAGGACGATTCCCTGCTCCCCCCAAAAGAGGGCTTTTGTACCGTCCGGGGACAAAAGCCCCGAGGAACTGGGGGGCGGCTCCAGGGGGACAAAAGCCATCCGGGCTGCCTGCCGGGGCTGTTCCGCCCCGCTTCCCCCGGAACTCTCCGCCTGGGGGCTCAGGCGGTACACAATAATCTGGGGGCCCTCCTCTTTCATTACGCTGGCGATCACCGTAAGGGGCCCGGAGGGGGCCCAGAGAACGTTTATGTCGTAACTGCACTGGGGGATTACCACATAGGGAAGGCTTGCCTCCACGGTATTAAAATCGTCCATTTCCAGGGGGTAGTAGAAGATGTTCCGCCCCCCCTTGGAAAAGAGGATGGACTTGGAATCGGCGGAGATCCAAAAACGGTCGAAATTTCCGTCAAATTCAAAGGGAATTTTCCCCAGCACCGTTCCGATTTCTAAAAAGCCGGCGTAGAGGGTGCGGGCAAAGAGTTCTGAACCCCGGACCCGGAAAACCGTGGAACCCTTGAGGTAAAAGAAATCCCCCGTGCCGCTCCAGGAAACGGAATTGATGGTCCCATCCCCGATAAGCCGGTAACGGTCATCCACCGCCGCGCTCTGCACGGGATTTACCGTGTAATAGTAAAGTTTTCCCCCGCTGGCATAGACAAAAACCCGGGAGTCCGGGCTCCAGCAGGCGGGAAACTGGTCCGCCGGCCGTTCCACATTCAGGGCGACGGTTTTTTTCTCCCCCCCCTGGGTATCCACCAGAATCAGGTTGCCGTAGGCGGAGCTTAGCGGCTCCACGTAGAGAAGCCAGCGGCCGTCCTGGGAAGCGGCCATTTCCTCCACCCGGCCGCCGGTGATGGCCTTCCCCGACACAAAAGAGGGGAAACCGCTTACCGCCTGGGGAAGGCCCCCCGCCAGGGGAAGCCGCAGGGCTCCGAAGGCGTTCCGCACCTGGATAAGTCTGCCGTTGGCGATGAGTTCCATTCGTTCCGGGAAGGCGCTTATCTGGCTAAGGCTAAGGTCGGTGAGGCGGGAAACAAACAGGGCGTTTTGGGGAAGACTGCCGTCCTGCTGAACATCGGCCCGGAAGAGAAGCCGGTTATCATCGGAAAGATCCAGGCCCCCAAAGCTGACCAGGGCAAAAACCGGGGAGAGACAGGCAAAAAACAGGAACAGGGCGGCGCGGCGCCTCAAGGGGTTTCCTATGGAATTTTTCATGGGATTTCACTTCCCGCCCGGGCCGCCTCCGGGGAAGGAATATCAAGGGGAGGGGGCTTAGGAAAACCCCCGGCCCCGGAAGCCTTCCCTTGGAACAAAAGTTCTTCCAGTTCCCGGTCCGTATTGTCCAAAATTACGGCCAGCTCCTGAATTCTTTTAAGTGAATAACGCAGTTTCCGCTCCCAAAGCCGGGAACAGGTACTGTCCAGCAGGGCTTCAAAGGAATCCCCTTCCGGCGGGGCCGCGGCGTCTTCTCCGGTACTCATGAACCTATTATACACTATCTTGCGGTTGTTATTTTAGTAGCTCCGTCCGAAACCCGTTAAAAAAAACAAAACCTAAGAAAGCGCCGCAGAGCGGCGATTTCTTAGGTCGAGAAAAAATTAGGGCTTCCCTAAGAAAACCCCGGCGGAGGCAAGTTCGGTCGAGACGATCATCCACCGCCGGGGGCCTTCTTTATAAGGACCTGCCTACAGGGGGAAAACCCCCTGTTTAACCAGGAAGGAAGGGCGGCAGACAAAAGGCCCGCCTACCCTCCCCCGCGCCCGGCTTTGAAGCCGCCGGGCTGGGCTTTAGGGACCTGGAGTTACAGTAACATTGTCACCACTACCGCCAAAGGTATCACCCGAATCGATTTCAATGTTCCCGCTACTAGCGGGGATTTTCCCCGGAGTGGCGTCTACAGTACTGGGGGTTAAGTCACCTGGTATCAGTTTACCTCCAGCAACACCCTTGTTCCCAGAATTGGCACCATTGACGGTTGTGATAACACCGGCGTTATCTAGGGCACCAGTGCCACCCGCCGCCAAATTTAACTTGGCACCCGGTTCAATGATGATTTTGCCTGAATCCGTCAAGTCGATGATAACCTGCTTCAGCGTAGGACCGGTGGCATTAAAGGTAGCACCATATTCCTTGGGGACACGAAGCGTCACGTCCTCCAAGACAACATAACCAGAGGTTGAAAGCACCAAAGTATCATTAGTCTCAATCCCACCCCCTCCTATGGTGAGGAATTTAGTAGTAGCACCGGTGAATTCGAGGGTCCCACCATCAACACTTTCAAGGGTTAAGAATTTTTTGGGGCT
>JAIRNB010000318.1 GCA_031258265.1 Treponema sp.
GCGTAGGTGTAATACTTCCGTGAAGCCGGATCCACCAGTATGCAGGGATCACTTATGTTCAGGTCCCGCACATGGTAAGGGTAGTTTTCATGTTTGCTCATGTTTCCTTCCTCCAAAATGCCATTTGTAAGTTCAAGTAGCATGAGAGTTCTTCAAAAACTTTAGTTTTTGAAGAACGGGTTCTTGAACAAGGCCATTCCACAACACGGACGATCAGGCGATGTTGGCGCCCCCCTCCACGGGAAGGTTGATCCCCGTAACAAAGGCGGAATGGGGGGAACCCAGGTAGTAGATCGCCTCCGCGATGTCCTCCGGTTCCCCCAGACGTTTAAGGGGAATACCCTGGGCCCCCGCCTGGTAGGACTCCGGGTTGAAATTCTTATTAGTGGAGTTCCAGCGGGTATTCTGAATGACGCCGGGGGACACGGAGTTGACCCGGACCTTGGGGGCCAGCACATTGGCCAGGCACTTGGTAAGGTGGATGATGGCGGCCTTAGAAACGCTGTAGGGGATAGAACTGCCCCGGGGCAGCATGCCCGATACGGAGGCCAGATTAACGATGCTGCCCCCCGTTTCCTGGGCCTTCATGATCTTCGCGGCGGCCCGGCTGCAGAAGAAGATACTCTCCACATTGTTCTTGTAGAGCCGGTCCCAGATTTCCGCCGTCACGGCATCCAGGTCCGGGAAGGGGATAAATTCGGTAATCCCCGCGTTGTTCACCAGCACGTCAAGGCCGCCCAGCTTTTCCGCCGCCGTCTGCAGCAGCCGGGCCGCATCATCTTCGGCGGACACGTCGGCCCTGATAATAAAACCGGAACCCCCGGCCTTTTCCACCAGGGACAGAGTTTCTTTGGCATCGGCTTCCGCCTGCCGGTAGTTGATCGCCACCTGCGCGCCATGCCGGGCAAAAGCCAGGGCCGCCTGCCGGCCAATTCCCACGGAAGCGCCGCTTACCAGGACTCTTTGCGCCATGATTCCCTCCTCAAAAATATTTTTCCGCCATCCGGGGATTAGGAACCCCGCCGGCGATATATCCGGGTCATTCTGCTCCGGGCTCTATTCCCTGTCAATGTGACGGAGGATGAACGTCAGTGCCGCGGCCGCATTGGCCGGCATGGGGTGAAGTAATTGCCCTGGTAAGGGCGCGTTAAGGAAAA
The DNA here is from genome assembly GCA_031258265.1 of Treponema sp. GTDB lineage: Bacteria > Spirochaetota > Spirochaetia > Treponematales > Breznakiellaceae > JAISFT01. The sequence goes on from JAIRNB010000318.1 coordinate 1,158, forward strand.
AATGTAACACCCGCCCGGCGCAGGGTAACTGTATTTATCCCGGCCAAAAGCAAGCCCGCCTTTAGGCGGGCGGGCGCGCCGCGGGGCCGGCTGTGATAGACGTGCCCAAAAATGGCATGGATGCCATTTTTTAGCAGCGCAAGGGATTGAAACGGAAATACTTTTGGCGCAGCCAAAAGATTGGAGTGGAAAGCCCGGTCCCCGTCCCCGGAGGGGCGGGGATGCGCCCAAATTCCGAATTCCCCTGATCCGGGGCTGAACCGGGAACCCTCGATCACCCCTTCTAAATTTTGGTAAAATAAAACCATCATGTAACATCAGAGGAGAGAGGTAATGGAGATACGAAACGTAGAATCCCTCAAGGCGAAGGTGTCCCTGCTGGGTTTCGGCCTTATGCGGCTTCCCGTGCTGGGGGGCGATAAGTCAAAAATCGACTATCCCCAGGCGGAAAAGATGCTGGATATGGCTTTCCGGGGGGGAATCAACTACTTTGATACGGCCTATCCCTACCACGAGGGAAAGAGCGAGGTTTTTGTGGGGGATGTGCTTTCCCGGCGGGACCGTTCCAGCTACTACCTGGCCAGTAAGATGCCTACCTGGGAACTGGCGAAGTCCGAAGACGATGTAAAGCGGATTTTCGATGAACAGCTAAAGAAGTGTAAGACCGGGTATTTCGATTTTTACCTGGCCCACAGTTTCGATCCTGAACATTTTGAGCGTTTCAAACGGCTGCGGATGTACGATTTCCTGCGAAAGAAAAAGGAGGAGGGCTGCATCAGGCGGCTGGGTTTCTCCTTCCACTCCAACCCGGACCTTCTGGCCCAAATTGTCGAGGGCTACGAATGGGAGTTTGCCCAGATTCAGCTTAACTATGTGGACTGGGATCTCCTTAACGCCGGACGTTTCTACGAATATTTGGAGGCCCACAAGCTCCCCATTATCGTCATGGAACCGGTCCGGGGCGGGGCCCTGGCCAGCCTTAACGAAAGGGCGGCGGGGATTCTCCGGGCCGCCCGGCCGGGGGCCAGTCTTGCCTCCTGGGCTATCCGCTTTGCCGCCTCCCTTCCCTACGTGATGACCGTCCTTTCCGGCATGAGCAATGTGGAGCAGATGGCGGATAACCTTAAAACCTTTGATCCCTTTGAGCCTCTTTCCCCGGAGGAACAGAAGACCGTGCAGCGGGCCGCCCAGGCTTTCAACGACAGCGGGACGATTCCCTGTACCGCCTGCCGTTACTGTATGGACTGTCCCGCGGGGGTGAACATTCCCGTGGTGTTCCGCCAGTACAACCACTACCAGTTAAACAAAAAGCGGGATGTCTTTGACAACACCTACCGCTACCTGCCGGAAAAGGAAAAGGCCCATAATTGCGTATCCTGCGGGGCCTGCGTCAAACTCTGCCCCCAGGGCATTGATATTCCCCGCTTCATGGGGGAAATCGCCGCCTTCGCCGCCGGGGCATAGGGCGGCCGGGACGGGGGCCGGAGTATAGGACGGCGGCTGGGGCATACAGGGCGCCGAAGCAGAGGGCCGCCGGGTTTTTTGTTGCTTTCATCGGACGATATGGTGATAATCGAATATGTTGACAAAGCAGCGGTATTGCTGACATATCCCCCCGGTGGGGGATAATCTGGTCTACGAGGTATGAAAATGCACACGGTATTGGAAGAACTGGGAAAAATCGGGATTATCCCGGTTATCAAGATTGATGATCCCGGCAAGGCGGTTCCCCTGGCCAGGGCCCTTATAGCTGGGGGTATCCCCTGCGCGGAAGTAACCTTCCGTACCGCCCAGGGGGAGGAGGCGATCCGCCGGATCGCCGCGGAGCTTCCCGAAAGCCTTGTGGGCGCGGGGACTGTACTAACAACCAGCCAGGTGGACCGGGCTATCGCGGCGGGGGCCAAATTTATTGTCAGCCCCGGTTACAACCCCCGGATCGTGAATTACTGTATCGAAAAGGGAATCCCCGTAACCCCCGGCTGTTCCAACCCCTCGGACTTTGAACAGGCCCTGGAGGCGGGGCTGGAGGTGGTCAAATTCTTTCCCGCCGAACAGTCCGGCGGCATTGATTATATCAAGGCGGTGGCGGCCCCCTATACCAGCCTAAAATTTATCCCCACCGGGGGAATCAGCGCCGCCAATATCGGCAAGTACCTGGCCTACGACAGGATTCTCGCCTGCGGCGGCACCTGGATGGTGGGGGCGGAGCTTATCAATACCGCCGACTTTGACAGGATCACCGCCCTCTCCAGGGAGGCGGTCTTTGCGATGTTTGGCTTTTCGGTGGTCCATTTTGGGCTTAACGCCGGGTCCGAAGAGGCGGCCAAAAAGGGGGCAGCCCTGATCAACACCCTCTTTGGCTTCCCCCCGAAAGACGGGAACAGTTCTATTTTCGCCGGCGACTACCTGGAACTGATGAAGCTCCCCGGCGCCGCTGGGACCAAGGGGCATATCGCCATTGCCACCAACACCATAGTCCGCGCCCAGGCTTACCTGGAGCGGCAGGGCGTCAGCTTTGATCCTGCCTCGGTTAAGAAAAACGCCGAAGGCAAGATGAACGTAATATTTGCCAAGGACGAGATTCTTGGCTTCGCCTGGCATCTTATCCAGAAAAAGTAAGCGCCGCGCATTGCCGCACTACGCCGCGCCGCACGGCGCAAAGGAGTACAGAATGGGAAAAATCGTTACCTTTGGGGAAATAATGCTGCGCCTTGCCCCGGAAGGCTATTACCGCTTTGTCCAGGCCCAAAGCTTTGGGGCCATCTACGGCGGCGGGG
>JAIRNB010000353.1 GCA_031258265.1 Treponema sp.
GGTTACTTTGTGGACAGAACTTGCATTTGCTCCCGTTTTGTACCAAAACGGTACGCAAAGTGCATTTTTTAAGGAAGTCTGTCCATAATGTGTCTACATTATGGACAGACTCTAATTAAATTTTTCAGGCTGTTCCAAAACTTCAGTTTTTGGAACAGGCCCCCTTAATTCAGGATAACCTTATACCCAAACACATCCTGGAACAGGTCCGCCTTTTGTTCTATGCCAATCTGTTCCAGGGACAGGTCCGGAATTCCCCCGGTATGGATTACCATGATTTCCCCCCGCCGCTCCAGGCTGATCTTTTTTACCCGCTGGGTGTGGCCCCTGTCCAGGGCGTCGGCCACCCGGAGAATAGAAGCCATCTTGAGGACCAGTATCCGTTCCGCCCGCTGGAGGGCGATATATTCAATATCCCGCTGGGAGGGAAGCTCCCCCCGGTGGTAGCGGATCACACAGGCGATCATATCCAGCTCCTCCGGGTGCAGGCCGAAGATCTCCGAATGGGCGACAATGTACTGGCCGTGCCGGTGGTGGCCGGAACCCCGGATATACATGCCAATGTCGTGGAGAATCGCCGCGGTTTCCAGCATCATCCGTTCCCGGCGGCTCATGCCGTGTTCCCTGCTGAGGGAATCAAAAAGCGCCAGGGAGAGGTCCGCCACATGCCGGCCGTGGGCCTCGTCATAGTGGTAACGGCGGCCCAGGTTCACCGCGGAGGCAATGATCTGGGAATAAAAATCCTCCTGAAGTTCGGAATCCACCCCCAGGACCAGGTCAATAAGAAAACCCTCCCGGATAGAAACCAGGGGAACCACCACCCCCGCGGCCTGGGTCTGTTCAAGAAAGAAACGGTATATCTGAATACTGGGAATAAGCCCCTCGGCGTGGGGATAGGAAATATTAAGAGTCCGGACACACTCTTCCACCGTGTAGTTCTGAATCCGCTCCGCAAAATCAATAAAAGACTGCCGGCCGATGATCCGGCAGTTTCCGTTTAGCTCGGTCCCCGCAAGATCGGCGACCAGCCGGGCGTCCGATCCGGCCACCACAAAGGTTCTGATATGGGACAACTCCAGCTCGGCGCTCAGGAAACCGGCGGTACTCCTGATATTTTCGTTCAAGTACCGCTCCTGGAAACGGCCGGAGGCGGGACCCAGACGGGACTGCCGCTCAATAAGGATAGTCCCCAGCCCCAGACTGTGGGCCGCCACCATCTTCCCCCGCCGCAGAAGCATAATCTCCGTGGAACCCCCCCCTATTTCGATAATCATGGAATTGCCCCGCCAGAAAAGGGGCAGGTCCTGTTTAAGGGCGAAGCGGACCGCCAGGTACATAAGCCGGTTTTCCTCGATCCCCTCCACCACGGAAAGCCGGAACCCCGTCTCCTGCCGCACCCGGTCCACAAAAAGGTCCCGGTTCCGGGCGGCCCTAAGGGCGCTGGTGGCAATAAGATGAATGTCCTCGTCCCGGATACCCCAGCCCCCCAGGAGCTCCCGGTAGTTTTTTAAGACCAAAAGACATTCCAAAAGGGATTCCCGGGAAATACCCCCGGAGGTAAACACATCCCGCCCCAGGGCCACGTTTTTTTCCGCCCGGTCCACCGCCTTCCACTGGCCACCGGAAAGAATCTCTGCCACCAGAAGCCTGATCCCGGTAGAACCTATCTCCAAAACGGCAATAAGACGGCCTTCCATAAGAATTTGATTATCGGTGGACAGGAAAAAAGGGTCAATGCGTATAAATTAGGGATAATTAAGGGGGGGGGCACAGGGCTTTCAAAAGCGGGGCTGCCGGCCCCCAATGTGCCGCCTTTTTTGACGCTGCCCCGCCCTCGCTCCATACCCGCGGGGTTGGGTCCAGGCTGGAGTTTCGCAAAAGCAAGCCGTAGGCTTGCGCGAAACTCCGGAAATAACCGCGTCAGCGGTTATTCCGCTACCCCCCCTCCGGGAGCCGCGGCAGCAGTCCCCTGTATGTACAGGCGCGGCCATCCGCCCTCGCCGTGTATACACAGGCGCGGCCATCCGCCCTCGCCGTGTATACACAGGCGCGGCCCCCGTATTGACGAATTCGTAAATACAAAGTATCCTATAGTTTAGAGGGTTGGGATGGAGTTTGTATGGGATGGGAAAAAGAATCTGGACAATATAAAAAAGCACGGGCTTGGTTTTGTTCAGGTGATTCCCGCATTTTCCGACCCCCTGCGAAAAGAATACTATGATGGCAAACATAGCAGCCTTAGTGAAGACCGCCTTTTGCTTGTCGGTTCCGTCGAAAATAGTATCTTGCTTATCAGTTTTACGGAGCCGAAACCTGAAACCATTCGTATCATATCCGCTCGAAAAGCAACAAATCACGAAGTGGAGGTATTCCAGTATGGGAATGGTTAGATATACCCTTGACAATCTGCCCCCGGTAAGCCAGGAAGAATGGGACCGGGTGGCCGCCATCAGGGATGAAGAAATCGACTACTCCGACATCCCTGAAATAAAGGACCTTTCCGGTCTTCGTCCCAGACCGC
>JAIRNB010000375.1 GCA_031258265.1 Treponema sp.
TTTGACACGGTATCCCTGCAAAAGCTTCCCGGCTTTGAAGGTAAGATCGCCGTTGTCGATTACGGAGTCGGACAAAACCTGGAACTCCTGCGTTCCCAGGTGAACAACTTTAATGTTCAGGCTTCGGTGGCCCGGCGGATCAGCAATTATGTGGAGGCAAATTTCGGCGGTGAACAACTGGGGGACAAAAATACCGCGGAAAACAGAAGCTTTGTGGAAGAGGTGGTGGCTACCTTTTCCCGGGTAGAGATCAACGGCCTTGCCAAAGAAAAGGAATACTGGGTTAAGCTGCGCACCATTGACCGCGGCAAAAAAACAGAGACTGAACAGTATTACTACTATGTGCTTTACTCGATCCCTGAACAGACACTGAACGAGCAGATTGCCCGGGCCATGAGTAATATTCCCGCCAAAACAAAGGATCAGGAGGAGATCCGTTCCAATGTGGAGGAGGCCATGAGGAGGGCGGCGTACAACAGCGTTGAGGAAGGCGGCGCGTAGCAGCCCGCCGCGATGCGGATTTTTGGGCTGTTTTGAGGCCCGCGGTCCGGTTTTTCCGGCGCGGGCCCTATGTTTCCAGGGTGTCGGCCTCAGCGGCAAGGAACACCTTTGTCGCCCGGTAACGGGGGGCCGCCGCTATTTTTGTCTGTTCTTCGTCCGCTTCCTGGAAATATTTAACCTTCATCCCCGGTTTTAGATCGTTGAAATCGGCATTTTCCACGGTGCTGAAATGAAAAAATATATTATTACAGCTCCTGTCCTCGATAAAACCGTAGCCGTCTTTTATGTTAAGGATTGTGGAATAGCGGATATTTTCTTCATCGCCGCCGTGGGACGGGGAAGCCCCGCCGTTTAACTGCTTATTACCCACAATATCGTTGATAGAGATGGAATGATCCCGGTCCACGACAAAAAGATTTTTAACGAATTCATCATAAGATCTATTTTCGATTACCTGAGTCATGTAAACGGGGTGGTACACTTCTTCCAGCAGCTGCTGTGAAGTACGGGTGCTTTCCAGCCGTCCGCTTTCGCTGTAATAGTCAAAATCCCAACTGATAAGCATTACATGGGCCCCCAGGGTATTGAGTTTCCTTACCAGGGGAACGTAGTCTCCGTCGCAGACTACCAGCACGATGATGTCAAAATGCTTGTACATGGTCATCTCAAAGGCTTCCAGGGCAAGCCACACGTCAATGCCCTTTTCCTGAAGGGTGTTGTTTGGTCCGTTCCGCAGGGGCAGGTAATGGGTAATGATATTTTCCCGCATCAGAATATCTTCGAATATCCTTTCGCTTTGTACCTTTTCCCCCATTTCCCGGGCGGAAGAACGGCCCTTGAAATAATGGGCGTCTATAATTTGGCATTGCTTAAAATCGGTCCCGCTGATTGCCGCCGCTTCATTACGGATAAAATCGTGGAGGCCGGAAATACTTATCCGCGCCTTTTTAGGATGCTCGTATTTGTAATAGTTACTCACTTTGTAAAAGTAATATCCATCATAAAAAATACCAATTCGAACCAGATTAGTCAGCGTATTATTCATAACATGATTATTATAGCTGATAATTTCCGGCTTCACAAGATGTCCTGCCGCCGCTAAAGAAAAAGTTCCCGTCCCCCTCATTCTGATCCCGCCCCCCGGCGGCACTTGCGCTTTTTTGTTCAAAGTGGTATAGTCCTCTGTGGCATTTTTCCTGCCGGAGTAGCTCAGCCGGTAGAGCGGCGCACTCGTAATGCGCAGGTCTGGAGTTCGATTCTCCACTCTGGCTGTTATTTGGCAGTCTGCCGCAACGCGGTATTACAGGCTGCCGCGAATCTTCGCTTCGACAGCGGCCTGCGGGCCCGCCTGCCGGGCGCTTATGGCGGTTCTTTCAAAACTTCCGTTTTGAAAGAACCGCTTATATATGAAACGCAGCAAACTGTCATCAAAAATTATAGGGCCCCCCTGTTCCGGGGCACGGGAAACCGCTTTTCATTTAAAAGATTACCGGAAAAAAACCGTAGGCGGATTAAAAAAAACAGAAATGTGAAATTCCCCCGAAACCGGGGGGTAAATTCTATGTTCCGGTTTTTGTTTTTGACGGACACTGCCCCCCGTGGTTCCGGGGCTTTTTACCCGGTCCCGCAGGGCTTCCCCAGGGGTTTGCGGGATTGGCTTATATTTCTCCCCGGTTCATCTGTGTCCGTATAAGTTTCCACTCCGGGAGGTACTTGTCCATAAGCCGGTAGAAATTCCGGTTATGGGAGGGTTCCAGGATATGGATAAGCTCATGGAGGATGACGTATTCCAGGCACCGGGGGGACCTTTTTGCCAGTTCCGTGTTAAGGCGGATGGTTTGTTTTGTATAGTTGCAGCTTCCCCAGTGGGATTTCATCTTCCGGTAGTAGATTCGCTGTACACTGACGCCGATCCGGGCCGCCCAGAGGGGAACCAGGCGGGAAGCCTCTTCTTTTAGCTGACGGCGGTACCATTTGTCCAGTAATTTTTGCCTTGCCGCAAGGCTGTCTCCGGGGCGGACGGACATCAGCAGCCGGCCTTCCGCGGCTCCGATCCGGGGGCGGCCCTGCCTTTCGGCCAGTTCCAGCCTGTGGGGGAGGCCCCAGACATAAAAAATTCCCCGGTCCTCCGGCGCTGCGGCGTAGCCCGGATTTCCCCGGAACCGGGCCCGGTGTTTTTCTATCCAGGCCGTCTTGGAGGCCACGAAATTTTGGATGAACTGCCGGGGGGTATGGAGGGGGGCGGAGACGTGGATTCGTTCCCCCTGCGCCGCGGCCTTGGGGGGATAGATAGTCATTCGCAGGGTCTTAACCTGCCGGTATTCAACTTCTATCTGGTAATTCCCGGCCTGGAGGAGTTCCGTTATTGCCATGGGGATCATAGAATCTTGGCAGGGTCTGTTTGTCAAGTTGCCGCCGTTTTTTTCCCGCCACTTTTTAACGCTGGATGTGCGCGGTTGAAAACATCGGTAAAATGCTGCACATTAGCCCCTGCCGGTAAAAGCCGGAGCGGAGGATCATTGAACAGGATTATCTCAAAAAAGCAGCTTTCCGCGGAAGTGTTCGAGATGGTGGTGGAGGCGCCCCTTATTGCCGGGGCCCGGAAGGCGGGGCAGTTCCTGATCGTTCAGATTGACAGTGAATGGGGGGAACGGATTCCCCTAACCATAGCGGACGCGGATACCGCCGCCGGGACTGTTACCCTGGTGTTCCAGACCGTGGGGGCCACTACCCATAAGCTTGCCTGGAAAGAGCCGGGGGAATTTGTGGAAAATATTCTGGGTCCCCTGGGAAACCCCACCCATATCGAGAAATTTGGGACCGTGGTCTGCGTGGGGGGCGGTATCGGCGCGGCCCCCCTGTTCCCCATTGTCCAGGCCATGAAGGCCGCGGGGAACCGGGTCCAGGTGATCATCGGCGCTCGCAGCAGGGAACTGGTGATCTTTGAGGAGCGGATGGGACAATACGCCGACGGGCTTACCATTGTTACCGATGACGGTTCCTACGGCAGAAAGGCCCTGGTTACTGAACCTTTGAAGGAGTTCTGCCAGGCCGATCCCAAGCCGGATATGGCGGTGGCCATAGGGCCTCCCATTATGATGAAATTCTGTACCAAGACCGCTGGGGAATTTAACGTGCCTATCATGGTGTCCTTGAACACGATCATGATCGACGGGACGGGGATGTGCGGCGGCTGCCGGGTGAATGTGGGGGGAAAGACCAAATTTGTCTGTGTGGACGGCCCGGAATTCGACGGCCGCCTGGTGGATTTTGAAAACATGATGATCCGGATGCGGGCCTTTAAGGAGCGGGAAGAGCTGGATCACCACCGCTGCCATCTGGAATTGGGCCTGGAAGGATCTCCGGGAAGCTGATTCGGCGGCCCCGCCGGGGGACTGGGGGGCGTTACGGGGGGCGCCCGGCGGCTGTGTCCCGTAAATCCGGTGTCCGCGGCTGCCCTGGCTTTTGCCCCCCGTTGAGGGGGGTGCCGGAAGCCCTGGCAGCCTGTTGCAATGTAGATTTTTTGCATATAGGGCGCCACAGGCGCCTGCGCAAAAAATCACGATTATTGGGTTGCCAGCAAAGCGCCGGGCTGGAGGCAGGGGGGAGGCTTCCCCCCCTTAAAAACTCTTATCGGAAGGGAAGATCGTGGGAGATACAAAGACCTGGAGTGTTCTTGATGCGGAGGCGGGGAAGCTCCTTTTTCCCCTGCTGGAGCGGAAGGGACGGGGGGAAAGGCTGAGTCCCAGGGAGCGGATGGGGATTCCCCCCCAGGAGATGGCTGTTCAGGAAAGCGGGATCCGCTGCCGCAATATGGACGAGGTGGCCCTGGGTTATAGTGAAAACCAGGCCCGGCTGGAGGCGGAGCGTTGTCTGGGCTGCGGGAACGCGCCCTGTGTTAAGGGCTGTCCTGTGGGGGTCCCTATTCCCCGGTTTATCGCGGAGATTCAACGGGGGGATTTTAGGGCCGCGGTGGATGTTATCAAAGAGACGAATCTACTTCCCGCGGTCTGCGGCAGGGTTTGTCCCCAGGAAAAGCAATGCCAGGCGGAGTGTACCCTGGGGAAGAGTCTTAAAGCTGTGGACAAGGCTGTGGCTATCGGCAGGCTGGAACGTTTTGCGGCGGACTGGGAGCGGGAGGGGGGCAGGGTGAAGCTTCCCGCGCTGAAGCCTTCCACGGGGAAACAGGTGGCGGTGATTGGTTCCGGTCCGGCGGGGCTTACGGTGGCGGCGGATACGGCCAGGGAGGGCCACGCCGTGACGGTTTTTGAGGCTTTCCACAAGACCGGCGGGGTTATGGTCTACGGTATTCCCGAATTCCGGCTTCCCAAGCGGATTGTCCAGGCCGATGTGGAGGGGCTTGCCGGTATGGGGGTCCGGTTTGAGACAAACTATCTGGCGGGCCGGACCCGGAGTATCGGGGAATTCCTGGGGGAGGATCGTTACGATGCGGTGTTTATCGGCGTGGGGGCGGGGCTTCCCAAATTCCTGGATATTCCCGGGGAAAATTATGTGGGGGTCCAGAGCGCCAATGAGTACCTTACCAGGGCTAACTTGATGAAGGCCTATGACAGGGAACGGGCGGCTACTCCCACGTTCCACTCCCGGAAGGCGGCGGTGATTGGCGGGGGGAATGTGGCGATGGACGCCGCCCGGATGGCCCTGCGGCTGGGGGCGGAGGAGGTTCATGTGATCTACCGCCGTACCAGGGAGGAGATGCCGGCCAGGGCGGAGGAAGTGGAACATGCCATGGAGGAGGGGATTCATTTTGATTTTTTGAGGAATCCCGTGAAGATCCTGGGGGATGAAAAGGGTTTTGTGACGGGTATGGAACTGCGGAAGTTCCGCCTGGGGGAACCGGATCAGTCCGGCCGGCGCAGCCCTGTGGAGATTCCCGGATCGGAGTACCTTTTTGACTGCGATATGGTGATTGTGGCCCTGGGGAATGAGTCCAATCCCCTGCTTACCCGGAACACCCCCGGCCTGGCCGCCGATAAGCGGGGCCGGATACTGGTGGACGAGAATCAAAAGACATCGCTGGAAAGGGTCTATGCCGGGGGGGATATTGTCCTGGGGGCCGCTACGGTGATTCTAGCCATGGGGGAGGGCCGCCGGGCCGCCGCCGCGATTAACCGGCTTCTTTTATGATATTCTTGTATGATGATAGTAGTTGTATAAAAGTTATTATATGAAACATCCTGTCCTGCGGGGCTTTGCCTTTTTTACCGCTTTTATCCTTTTGGGCTTCGATCTGGACTTCCGGGGGACTTTGCTTTTTGCCCAGACCTCCGGCGAGTCCCTTACGGCGGTGCAGAACTACCGGATTGGCCGGGACCTGGAAGCCAATGGCCGTATGGGCGAGGCCAACCGGTATTACGATGAGGCTGTCCGCCAGTGCCTGGATCTGGTATCCCGGAACGCCGCCGACCGGGATACCTACGCCGCTATTACCTGGGCCCTGCTGCGTCAAACGAAGTACGCGGAGGTTGTCTCCTGGGCCGAACAGGGGCTTAATCTTTTTACCGATGATTACCGGATAGTGGAAACCATGGGGGAAGCCTACTTCCACCTGAACGACTATGACCGTTCCCTTGGCTGTATGCAGCGTTACGTCAACGCCGTTCCCCAGGGGGAACGGACTTCGGTGGCCTATTTCTATATCGCCGAGGTTTTCCGCCTTCGCCGGCAGTACCGCCGGGCCGACATCGCCTACACCACCGCCCTGCGCCTGAGTCCGGGGCTTTTCCTGTGGTGGTACCGCCTTGGCCTGGTGCGGGAAGCCCTGGAGGAGTACCCCGGCGCCGGGGAGGCCTATGGGCAGGCCCTGCAGCTCAACCCCAATCACGGCGAGTCTGAGGCGGCCCTGGCCCGCATCCGGGGACGGACGCTTCCGGGGGCGGACTAATTTTTAGGAAGCCCTGTCCATGATAGAGGTGTATTATGGACAGACTCGAATTAGCATGAACAAAAAAATTGAAAAAACGGTTTTTTGGCCCTGGGCCGGAAAACCGCGAGGGCTTCGGAAAAACCGGCCGGGTTTTGCAAGAAGCTTAAGATTCGGTAATGTGGAGGTAATATGCCAGCTAAGTTAGGAAAATGGTTCAGCCCGGCGATAGTTTTGCTGGTTCTGGCCGTGATTGTGGTAGCCGTTCTGCTGGGGACCAGTGTCTACATTGTGGACCAGACGGAAGAGGCGGTGGTGACTCGTTTTGGACGCTACCTTACCACCAAGGGGCCGGGGCTTCAGTTCAAAATACCCTTTGGGGTTGACCGGCAGTATACGGTGAACGTCAAAACCATTCAAACCGAGCAATTCGGTTTTAGTACCGTACGGAGCGGGTTTTCCCCCACCTACGCGGATAACGAAAGGGAATCCACCATGCTTACCGGGGACCTTAACATCATCGAGGTGGAGTGGATTATCCAGTACCGGATTGTGGACCCCAGGGCCTGGGTCTTCAACGTGATGGAGAGGACCCGGACCATCCAGGATGTGTCCCGGTCGGCTATCAATATGCTGGTGGGGGACAGGACCATTATGGACATCATGGGGCCGGAACGGAGCGCCATCGAGAGCGCGGGGACGGAATCCATGAATAAGACATTCCGGGCTTACGGCCTGGGTATTGATGTAATTGCCGTAAAGCTCCAGAACATAGACCCCCCTGCGGGGGTTCAGGAAGCCTTTGATGATGTGAATATGGCGGAGCAGGATATGAACCGGCTTATTAACGAGGGCCAGCAAGTTTATAACGCGGAGATTCCCAAGGCCCGGGGGGAACGGGAGAGGATTATCCAGGAAGCCCAGGGCTATAAAACCGAGCGGATCAACAAGGCCAACGGGGATGTGGCCCGTTTCAACTCGGTCTACGAGGAATACCGCCGGGCCCCGGATGTTACCCGGCAGCGGCTTTACTACGAAATGATCGAGGAAGTGTTTTCCGGGGAGGAAACGACGGTGATCCTGGACCGGAATTTTGACAACTTCCTGCCCCTGCGTAACCTGGATTCCCCCCGGTCTTCCACAGGGGGGCGGCAATGAAAAAACTGATTACCCTAACGGTGGTTATCATCGTAATTCTTATCGGCGTTGCGGCGGCGGGCCCCTTTTATGTGATCGACGAGGGGGAGCAGGCGGTAATTGTTCAGATGGGGAAGCTGGTGAATGTGGTTACCGATGCGGGCTTTCATTTTAAGGTTCCCTTTATTGATGAGGTGGTCCGTTATCCCAAGCGGATCATGGCCATGGACGGGGAGCAGAAAAGCATGCCCACCCGGGAGAAACAGTATATCTGGGTGGATGTGACGGCCCGCTGGAAGATTTCCGATCCGGCGAAATTCTACGAATCGATTAAAACGGTGGACGCGGCATACGCCAAACTGGCGGAGGTGATCGATTCGGAGGTGCGGACCGTGGTGGCGGAGAATTACCTGCGGGAATCCGTGCGGAACTCCAATATCATCATGGACCGGGCCGCCAGCCTGGATGCCCTGGGCCTGGGGGACAATATCGACCCGGAGCTGCTCCAGTCTTCTATCCAGCCGGAAACCAAGTACGAGCCCATTGCCAAGGGCCGCCGCCAACTGGCGGAGGAGATTCTGGCCCGGTCCCAGCGCATGGTCCCGGAATACGGCATTGAACTTATCGACGTGGTTATCCGGCAGATCCGCTATTCCGACGAGCTTACCCAGAGCGTCTACGCCCGGATGATCAAGGAACGGAACCAGATTGCCCAGGCTTTCCGTTCCGAGGGGGAGGGAAAAAAGGCGGACTGGCAGGGCCGGATGGACCGGGAGCGGCGGTCGATTCTTTCGGAAGCCTATGAAAAGGCGGAGACTGTCCGGGGCGAAGGGGACGCGGAAGCGGCCCGGATCTACGCGGAAGCCTATAGCCGGGACCGGAGTTTCTTTGATTTTTGGCGGGCGGTGGAGTCCTACCGGGCTACCCTGCCAAGGTTCGATAAAACCCTTTCCACGGATATGGAATACTTTAAGTACCTTTACTCCCCCACGGCGAGGTAGGGGCGGTATCCGCGTTTGGTAAAGGGGGTTCTGTCCAAGATGAAACGAAGTTTCGTACAGCAATCGGCTTTGTGGACAGACTTCCTTAGGCACAAAATAGGGCTGGTTTTGGAACCAGGGCGGTGATTTGTGGTTTTAACCCCGGAGGCGCCGGATACAATATGATTGAGCGGATACTTCACCTTGAAATCGAAGGCAAAAGGCGGCTGGGTTTTGATACCGGTCTTTCCTCCCAGGCCTTTGCCCAGGCAAAACTGGCCCATTTTATTACCCAGGGGGGGGCCATCGTCCTGCCCGGCGGCGGGGTGATACCCTGGCAGCCCAGCGGGGTTATCGAGCGGGAGGGGACCATGGTGGTCTGGGGGCCCGGCTTTGCCGGGGAGCGGCTGGACCGGCTGCTGGATCCCGCCGCGTTGACGGACGGTCCGGCCCGGTCCAGGGCCCTGGAGGCCCTGGGCTATTGGATTGACGCATACCCCTGGGGGGGGACTGTCTGGCCGGCGGGGGTCCTTGTTTCCCTGGGACCGCCGGCCGCGGTTGATAACCCGGAGGCCGGCCTGTACCCCCAGGGGACCGTCTTTTTCCCCCCCGAAGGGCTGCGGCTCCGGGTGGTCCAGGCGGAGGGGGAAGAATCCTGGCTTGCGGGGGGGGAATCCCTGGTTTGCCGGGACCTTACCGGGGAGGCGGCCGTCTCCTTTAGCGCCGCCGCCATGCTCTACCGGATTCTGGCCTTGGAAAAGGATTCCGGCGCCGGGGCCCTGCCCTTTCCCGCCAAAGACAAGGACCTGCTCCACCAGGACATGAGGGAGGGGGTTTTCCTGCCCCTTGGGCTTGCGGCGCCGGGGCTGGACCCAAAGGCCGCGGAGCTGGTGGATCGGGCCCTGGCGGGCATCAAGGAGCCCATGACGGTAAAACGCCCCCCCCTGGCGGCCTTTGCGGAGCTTCTGAAGGAAAAAGGGGCGGCGCATGGGCCCGCCTCCTTCTTCCGGGAATTGGGGGGGGAAGAACTGGAGAAACTGCGGGAAGAGCGGCTCCGCTACGAAAAAAAACGGAAGCTGGCGGTGGGAACCCGGCGGTTTGTGGTGCGGAACACCGCCATCCTTACCGGAGCCGCCGCCGCCCTGGTTATCGCCGTCCTGGTTGTCAACAGCTTTATTAGCGCCCGGCGGGACCGGCCCAATACGGCGGGAATGGATTCCCGGCAGGTGGTGGAAAGCTACTACGACGCCTTTGGCGAGCTGGATCATACCCTGATGGAAGCCTGCGTCCTCAATAAGGCCGGGAAGGGGGACATCGACATGGTGACCCGCTTCTTTGTTACCACCAAGGTCCGGCAGGCTTATGAGTACACGGCGCTGGCGGTGATTCCCGCCCAGGACTGGTTCGAGATGGGAGCCCCGCCCACGGCTACCCCTATTATCGGGGTGACGGATCTGGCAATCAGCCGCCTTGCCGGGGACGAGGCGGGGGATGAAATAAGTTACCGGGCCCGGTACATTCTGTGGATTCCGGGGCCCGCCGATGAGAATGATGAAGGGCCGCCCCCGGTTGTGGCGGTCCCCGGCCCGGGACCGGAGCAGGGAACGGAACAAGGGACAGGACGGGGACCGGAGCAGGGAACAGGACAGGGAGCGGAACAAGGGACAGGACAGGGAACGGCCCTTCCCCCCGGCGCGGCCGCCCCGGGGCTGGTGGAATTTATTCCCCCCTTAGGCTACTCCTTTACCGATGAACTTATCCTTATCCGCCACAAGGGCAACTGGCGGATAGCGAAGATAAACCGCAGCGCCAGGTCTTGGTCTTAAACGACCTTAAACGGCGTTTTAAGGAGGCCGGCAGACCTGATACGCGGCCCCGCATTATAGGTCCTAAACGGTGATAGCCTCGGCGTGCTGGGTCCAGTAAAGCTGGTAGTAGAGTCCCTTCTTTTCCATGAGTTCGTCATGGGTCCCCACCTCCGCGATGCCGCCGTCCTTGATATACATGATCCGGGAACAGTCCCGGATAGTGGAAAGCCGGTGGGCGATGATAAAGGAGGTGCGGCCCTTCATCAGTGTGCGGATGCCCTCCTGGACAAGCTGTTCCGTGCCGGTATCAATGCTGCTGGTGGCCTCGTCGAGGATCAGAATCCGGGGATCGGATATAAGGGTTCTGCAGAAGGCCAAAAGCTGGCGTTCCCCCTGGCTGATGCCGCCCCCCCGCTCGGTGATAGGGGTGTCGTAGCCCTGGGGGAGTTTTTCGATGAAGCTGTCCGCGCCGATAAGCCGGGCGGCGGCCTTAATCTCCTCCGGGCCGGCGTCCAGCTTGCCGTAGCGGATATTGTCGGCGATGGTACCGGTAAAAAGAAAACTGTCCTGCAGCATGATCCCCATCTGACTCCGCAGGGATTTAAGAGTCACCTTCATAATGTCCTGGCCGTCCACGCAGACCTGCCCTTCCTCGATGTTGTAAAACCGGGAGAGGAGATTGACGATGGTGGTCTTTCCCGCGCCGGTGGGCCCCACCAGGGCGATGCTTTCCCCCGGATGCCCGTCAAAGGAAACATGGTTCAGCACCTTGCGGACCCCGTCGTAGCTGAAACTTACATCTTTGAATTCCACATGGCCCCGGACAAAGGGGAATTCCACCGCCCCTTCGGCGTCTTTTATCCGCACCGGCTCGGCGATGGTATCGAAGATCCGGTCCAGATATGACATGGCGGTGATAAAGGTATTGTAGATGTTTGCCAGGTTGATGATGGGCTGCCAGAAACGCCAGGTATAGTTTCCCATAGCCAGGAGCATGCCGAAACTTGCCATGGGGCTCATCTTGTAGACCCCTACAATATACACGAAAGAAAAAACAAGCTGGCTGATAGTTTCGGTACTGAACCAGGTGGTGTTGGAGATGTACTGGGCCCGCATCCATTCCCGGTTGCGTTCAGTGGTAAGGCTATTCATGATCCCGCTGTTCCGCTTCTGCCGGTCAAACGCCTGGGTCACCCGTACCCCGTCTATGGATTCCTGGATATAGGCGTTAAGGTTGGAATTTTTGTTGGAAACCCGCTGCCAGGCCCGGCGCTGGATCGGCTTGATGGTCCAAATAAAAAGGGCCAGCACCGGCAGGCCCACAATAGTAACCGTGGCCAACTGGGGGCTTACCCGGAACATGAAAAAAATGATAAACACGATGTTCAACACTTCAATAACAAAATTGATAATGCCATTGGACAGGGCGTCGGAGACGCTGTTCACATAGGGAACCACCCGGACAAAAATTTTGCCGTGGGGCCGGCTGTCGTAAAACCAAAAGCCCAGCTTCTGCAAATGGGAGAAAAGGTCAAAGCGGATGTCGTGGATGATGTTGGCCCCCGCCCGGGCCACCAGGACGTTCCGCACGGCCCCTAGTCCTATGGCTATCACAATGGAGATCCCCAGGAACAGGGCCATTTGGAGGAGGAGTTTAACGTCCTTGTTGGGAATCGCCACATCCATGGCCCGCTGAATAAAGAGGGGCCCCGTCAAACTGGCAAGGTTGCCCAGGACGGAAAGCCCCAGGGCCGTGCCCAGGCCCAGCTTCGCCCTGGCCAGGTAGCGGAGGCAGCGGCGCATGTTGAAAAGGCTGACCTTCTCATCCAAATATTCATCCACATCGTAGCGGTTACGGTTCTTCGCCGTTTTCTGTTCCGTTGTTTTTTTAGCCACGGTTAAAGCCCCCCGCCCAAAGAAGAAAAAGAAGAAAAAGAAGCGTCCCCCGGCCCTGGGGACGGCGATTCCCGGCCTTCCATATTGTACTGGAGGCTCCAGATATGATAATAAAAGCCCCGGTTGGCGAGGAGTTCCTCGTGGCTGCCCCGCTCCACGATCCTGCCCTTGTCCATCACCAGGATTTGATTCGCCCCCCGGAAAGAGGAAATCCGCTGGGCGATGATGATCTTGGTACAGGGGAAGTCCAGATTCCTCAGTTGGTTCTGGATGTACTGCTCGGTCTCACTGTCCACCGCGGAGGTGGTATCGTCCAGAATCAAAACCGACGGTTCCATCGCCAGGGCCCGGGCCAGGGCGATACGCTGCCGCTGGCCGCCGGAAAGCCCCACCCCCCGCTCCCCCACCAGGGTTTCGTAGCCCTCTCCCATTTTGCTGATAAAACTATGGGCGTCCGCCTGGGCGGCCCGCTTCATGATCGTTTCTTCATCCAGGTCCGGCATGCCGTAGGCTATATTGCCCTTTACCGAATCGGAAAAGAGAAATACATCCTGCATGGCCAGCCCTATATGCCGCCGGAGGGAGGACATGGTGTAATCCCGCACATCCTTGCCGTCCAGAAACACCTGCCCGGAATCCGGCTCGTAAAAATGGCTTAACAGGTTGATCAGGGATGTCTTCCCCGATCCGGTACTCCCCAGGATACCGATAGTTTCCCCCGGCGCCGCCTTAAAGCTTATGTCCTGGAGGATAGGATTCCCGTTTATCGTCAGGTTGACCCCCCGGAACTCAATGTCCCCGGCGGGCCGGCCGCTAAGTTCCTCCGCCCCCGGCTTGTCGTGGAAACCCTGGGGGGCCTCCACCACTTCCCGGATCATAGCGGCGGTGGCGTTAAAACGCTGCAGGTCCGCCAGGATCACCGCCAGCATCCGCAGGGGATTCGCCAGGGCCCAAGTGAGGGAGGAAAAGGCCAGATACTGGCCGGCGCTCATACGGCCGTGGATCAGGAAAAGCCCCCCCGCCACCAGGGTGATGATCACCAGGATATTGCTCAACAGTTCCAAAAGGGGCTGGTAACGGGCGGCGATAAGGGCGTTGCCGCAGCTTACATCCCGGAATTCCGCATTGTACTTTTCAAAGTTACCGATCTCATAATCTTCCCGGGCGAAAGCCTTAACCACCCGGTTGCCGTCGATGTTCTCCGTCACCGCCGTTCCCAGGCTGGTAAGTTTTTGCCGCAGGAGCATGAACCGGGGCCGGATAATTTTGATAAAGCGGTAACTCACCAGGAGGATCAGGGGAGTCACCACCGCCAGGCAAAGGGTAAGCTGCCAGTTTACCAGGAGCAGAAAACTAAAGGCAAAGATAAAGAGGACGACGGAATCCACAAAGGCAAAGGAAACCCAGGCCACCACATGACGGACCATGTCCAGGTCCTGAGTCATCCGGGTCATCAGATTCCCCGTGGGAAATTTGTGGAGGAACCGGTAATCCTGGCCCTGGACCATTTCGTACATATCCCCCCGCAGAACCGTCATAGCGGTACTGCTCATGGGTTCCAGAAACACGTTGTGCATGATGTAACGCATGCAGAGCCGGGTTACCTGGACAATGAACATGGTAAGGAGCAGGGGTACAAGGGGGGCAGGATTCCCCGGAGTTATTACGTCGTCAATTAACTTCTGGGAAAGCATGGGATTGATGATCATCATCCCCGACGTAAGGCCCGAAAAGAGGATCCCCGCCGCGAAACGGCCGCGTTTCCCCTTCAGGTGATTCCAGAGCCAAGCAACCTGAGACATAAAAACCTCTCGATGCCCAGGGGGGGTCCACCATGGAACCGGAACCGCAAAATCCCCAAGCAGCCCAATTAGCCAAAATCCGAAATTTTAGCGTAAGTTTTATTAAAGCCCTTTTCACAGTTATGTTACAAGCCCTGGACGATGTTTCAACAGGGATACTTATATTTTTTATGGCTGCCCTTTCAAACCTGAAGTTTTACAAGAAGCTCAATCTATTTATTAAAGGGGGAGCCCCCCCCTCATCTATGATAAAAGTCAAGCGGATTTTTTCAAAATCACACTCTTTTTTTCTCCTTCCAGGAAGCGGCGGTACTGCGCCATCTTTGCCTCGTGCTTCGCCGCTTCCCGCCCATAGTGATAC
>JAIRNB010000377.1 GCA_031258265.1 Treponema sp.
GACTAGCCCCCCTGGACAGGTGTACCTTCACCCCCCGCCGTTCAAGGACCCGGCTAAATTCCTCCACCTCCGCATCGGCGGCCCCCCGCCTAATAGCGATAATCATACTTTCCTCCTCCGTCCCACGGTGTGGGCATAAAAAAAGGGAGGCCCCGGAGCTTACGCCCCCGGAGCCTCCCTTGTATTCCAAGGTTTATAGCCTATCCCATAGGCCTCCGCGGGGCGCCGGAAAGAGAATAATAATAGGACCCCGCGAATCTAATCATACTGAAAAAAATATGGGGAAAACCGCGGAAAGAGTCAAGATGGGCTGCGGGGCAGGCAGGGCATCGGCATTTACCCTCCGGCGCTATGCACCAGCCGCAAAGCGGCGTCGTATAATAAATTTCCTTGCTGCACAGCCTCGAAGAGGCTGATGTACCAGCCGCATTATCTATACAGCCTTCGGCTGTATGCGCTGGCCGGCATGGGGCGAAATAATTGCCCTGGTAAGGGGCATTAATGAAAAAATGTAACACCCGCCCGGCGCACGGCAACTGTATTTATCCGGGCCAAATGCAAGCCCATCTTTAGACGGGCGGGCGCGCCGCGGGGCCGGCTGTGATAAGCGCAAGGGATAGTAGGGGTGCGAAGCAGCCACCGCAGTCCCGCCGGAGGCGGGACGAGGAGGCCGGAGCGGGTAAGGGACCCGCGGAGCCCCGGATAGCCCGGTCCCCGCCCTTGCGAAAACAAGGGCGGGGATGCGCCCTAAATTCTAAAGGGCCGCAACTTTCCTTGCTTTCCGGGGTCTTAAACTTAATTATCATAGTCCCCAAAATCGAGGTTGGGGGAACTTTGTCAACAGCGGTAATATACCGAATAGTTTTGGAGGGAATCTATGAGCGCCGAATTTATACCCTGGGCCTTTTTGGATGCTTACCGGGGCAAGGAATTTAAGGGTCAGTGGCCTACCCTGCCGGAGATGTACCGGATTATTGTTTCTCTGCACGGCCAAAGGTCCTGTTTTACGGTTTATGAGCCCGATAGAATCAGTCTTAGTTACAACGAAGCGCTAAAACTTATCGAGGCGGCGGCCCGCTGGCTTCACGGCAGGGGGATTCGCCGGGGGGATAAGGTGGCGGTGATGGGGAAAAATTCTCCTGAATGGACTGTGGCTTATCTGAGTATCCTTTTTGCGGGGGCCACGGTGGTTCCCATTGATTATCAAATAAAAAATGACGAATCCGACCTTTTGATCCGGACTTCCGGGGCTAAAATTCTCTTTGTGGATGAGGAAAAATACGAATACTATCAAAATTTGGGGGTTCTGAAGACGCTGGTTTCCCTGAAAAGGGGGATTGGGACCTATATCTACGACCTGGACGGGTCTCCGGCGGAAATTGAGGAGGCCGGGGAAAATGATCTGGCGGCGATTCTCTTTACCTCCGGTACTATGGGGAAGCCCAAGGGGGTTATGCTGACTCATCAAAACCTGGTTTCCGACTGCTATCTGGCCCAGGGGACTCCCTTTCCCGTATACCACACCGATGTGTTCTACGCCCTCCTTCCCCTCCACCATGCCTACACCATGCTGGCGGTTTTTATCGAGGCTATTTCCACCGGCGCGGAGGTGGTTTTTGGAAAGAAGATGGTGACTCCGGTGATCCTTAAAGAACTAAAACTGGGGAAGATCACCATGCTTTTGGGAGTCCCCATGCTCTTTAACAAACTTCTGGCGGGGATACTCCGGGGTATCCGGGCCAAGGGACCTGTTGTTTACGGCGTTATCTGCGCCCTTATGGGGCTGTCGGGCTTTATCAAAAAGGTTATTGGGGTGAATCCGGGGAAGAAGATCTTCCACGCGGTGCTGGAGCAGGCTTCCCTTTCCACCCTGCGGGTTTGTATCTGCGGCGGCGGTCCCCTGGCCCCCAGCGTGTTCAGGAAGTATAACCAACTGGGTATTGATTTTGTTCAGGGTTATGGCCTTACGGAAACCAGTCCCATTATCAACCTGAATCCCATAACCCATTACAAAGAAACCAGCGTAGGAAAAGTAGTTCCCCAGGCGGACATGAAGATTCTTAACCCCGACGAGCGGGGTATCGGGGAGGTTATCGTCAAGGGTCCCATGGTGATGAAGGGTTACTACGAAATGCCCGAAGAAACCGCCGAGTCTTTTACCGCCGACGGGTATCTTAAAACCGGGGACCTGGGCTACCTGGACGAGGAAAACTACCTGTACCTTACGGGCCGGGCCAAGAACCTGATTGTCACCGAGGGGGGGAAGAACGTTTACCCCGAGGAAATCGAAAACGAATTCCAGCTCTTTGATGAAATCGATCAAATTCTGGTCCGTGGTTTTGTACAGGACAAAAAGATGAAAATTGAAGGCATAGAGGCCCTGGTCTATCCCAATTTCGAAGTCTTTAAGAATCCCTCCGGCGCTGCGGCAGACAAGGAGGCGATCAAGGCCCGGATCGAGGAGATTATCGCCGAGGTAAACCCCCGGCTGCTTTCCTACCAGAAGATCGAGCGGGTTGTTATCCTGGATGAACCCATGGAAATGACTACCACGAAGAAGATCAAGCGGGACGCGGTATAGCGGAGGATAGAAATAACGGAGGATGGGAATGAAAAAAATTATTACGGTAAAGGTAACGGAACCTTCAGTGGCCCTGGCCGCGGAAATCGTATACGGCCACCGCCCTGCCTGGGGAACCCTGAGCTACCGGCCCCTAAAACTAAACTTTATGCGGCCCCGGGAGGGCGGGAATTTTCCCTTAATCGTGTGGCTCTGCGGAGGGGCCTTTACCGAGGTAGACCGGGGGGTCTGGATTCCCGAATTGGCCTGGTTTGCCAAACGGGGTTATGCCGTGGCCGGCGTTGACTACAGCACGGCCTACCGCAGCCGTTTTCCCGAAGCGGCGGAAGATGTTAAACTGGCGATTCGTTTTCTTAAAGCCCATGCCGCGGAATACGGTATTGACGGCGGCCGCATAGCCCTAATGGGGGAATCCGCCGGCGGCTACCTCAGCGCCCTTTGCGGCCTTACCGGAAAGGACAGGGCCTTTGACAAGGGGGGTTATGAAGATTTTACCAGCGAGGTGCAGGCGGCAATTCCCTGGTATCCCCCGGTGCGGATGGCGAAAATGAATACAAGCCTGGAGAAAAGTTCCCTGCCCCACGACATCGCCAATTATGCGGACCTTAGCGCCCTTATCCCCTCCGCCGCCCCGCCCTTCCTGATACTCCACGGCAGCGGGGATGATCTGGTCCCCCTTTCCCAGGGGGAGCTGCTCTACGATTCCCTGCAAAAGGCCGGCCTTGAGGCGGATATGATTGTCCTTGAGGGGGCATCCCACGGGGACACGGCCTTTATACAGGAAGAGGTAAAACAGATTATCCTGGAGTTCCTGGAAGCCAAGCTCCGGGGAAATTAAACCAGATTCCCGAATTGGGCAAGCCCATTATTTGAGCCTCCGCGGGCAGGGTGCGGAACACAGGTCCGGCGCGGTATCTTTAGCGCTGCTTTTGTCCAGGCGGAGGCCCGGTCATTTTGAACAACTCTAATTTTTCTTTTATCCGCACTGCTCTCTCTTACCGCCATATCCCGGTTTAGCCCGCTGCCAGCCGCTTAATTTGACATGCCAGGTGTAAAAAGGCTACATTCTAGCCATGAAAGAGTACCTTATTGAAGGGGGAGGACCTATAAAGGGAACGATCAAAGCCAGCGGTAATAAAAACGCCGCCCTTCCCTGCCTCGCCGCCGCCCTTCTTACCGATGAACCGGTGATACTGCGGAATATCCCTAACATAGAAGATGTACAGGTGATGCTGGAAATATACCGCGCCCTGGGGGGCACGGCCAAATCCATCGGCCCCAACGCCTGGCGAATGCAGGCGGGGAATATTAAGCACTCGGAAATTCCAGGGGAACAGGCAAGAAAAATCAGGGCTTCGATCCTCTTTGCCGGTCCCCTGCTGGCCCGGACCGGTACAGTGGTGCTGCCCCCGCCCGGCGGGGATGTCATAGGGCGGCGGCGTCTGGATACCCATTTTCTGGCCCTGACCGAATTGGGGGCCAGAGTCAAAATGAACGAACATTTTATTTTTAGCTCAAAGGGTCTTAGGGGGGCGGATATTTTTTTGGACGAAGCTTCGGTTACCGCCACGGAAAACGCGGTGATGGCCGCGGTCCTTGCCAAGGGTGAGACCATTCTAACCAATGCCGCCAGTGAACCCCATGTGCAGGACCTTTGCCGCATGCTGGTGTCCATGGGGGCCCAAATTCAAGGCATTGGTTCCAATATTTTGACTATCCGGGGAGTTAAAAAACTTTCCGGCTGCGATTTTTCTGTGGGGGCGGATTTTATGGAGGTGGGTTCCTTTATCGGCCTGGCGGCGGCGACCCGCGGGGAATTGACAATCCAGGGCGCCAGGGCAGGGGATCTGCGGCCCGCGAAAAACGCCTTCGCCAAACTGGGAATCCGCTGGGAGGAACAGGGAGAGGAACTTTACATCAGCGGTAAACAAAAAATGGTGGTAAACTGCGACCTGGGGGGAATGATCCCCAAGATCGATGACGCCCCCTGGCCGGGCTTTCCCCCGGACCTTACCAGTATCATCACCGTGGTGGCAACCCAGGTCCGGGGTACGGTACTGATCCACGAAAAAATGTTTGAATCCCGCATGTTTTTTGTGGATAAACTTATCGCCATGGGGGCCCGGATTGTCCTCTGCGATCCGCACCGGGCGGTGGTCTGCGGTCCTTCGGAACTTACCGGTTCCGAACTTCAAAGCCCCGATGTACGGGCCGGAATGGCTATGATTATCGCCGCCCTCTGCGCCCGGGGTAAAAGCGTGATCCGCAACATCTACCAGATCGAGCGGGGCTATGAAAACATCGTGGACCGCCTTTCCTCCCTGGGGGCCAAAATAGTGTCCCGCTAAATCCGCGGCGCGGGCCCAAAGGTACACAGGGAATTGGACTTTACCCGGCTGCCCTTGCCGGAACCCGTGCGGTTTTTCGGCCTGCGGCCCGCAAAACTGTTTTTTCAGCGGCTGCCGGCGGCTGCTCTTTCAAAACTTCGGGCGGTTTTGAAAGAGCAGCCGCATCTAAAAAATGACAATAGCCACGGATTCTGTTAAAAATCCGTGGCTATCCGCATCTATTAGAAGAAATGCAATAGCAGAACCGCAAGAGAATCAGCCGGGCTTTTGAGCAGGTCCGGGATCTCTACTTGATGTCGTATACGCTGCGCAGCTTGAGGCCCTGGGGCCTGCCGTCAAGAATTTTTACTTTTTTGGTTCCCCCGTCCATGTCAAAGTAGTTGTCCGAAAGAACCAGGTCTTCCCGGCGGTTTTGAATCTCCACCGCCTTCGCGTAGGCGGATGCCTTAACGGTGATAATGTCGCCGTTGACGCTGCAGCTTAGCTGCGGGTCCGCCCAGTGGAAGAACTTGGGCAGGGAAAAGATCACCGAGCCTTCCGAGATGACGGCGTTTCCGTCCAGCAGGTGGTAGCTAAGGTACTGTTCATTGATGTCGATGTCGTTGACCAGCACCTTGTCCAGCCACAGGGATGTCAACGCGCCTACTTTGACGGGTATAGTTTTTTCTTTGAAGACCTTCGCGTTTTTGTCCCGGATTTCCCATTTTACGCTGAGTTTTTGTTCCTCAAAGGTTTCGTTGGCCACCGAAAGGCGGAAGCTTTTTTCGATAGCCTCTTTTATCTGGGGTTGGTGGTTGGCGTTGGGGTTCTGGGTTAAAAGACCCTCCTCGTGGCAGGAGATCATGAGGGGCTGGAAAAAGCGGCGGGCGTAGTAATGCAGGGCCTTCCAGCGGTGAAAATAATCTATGGAAGCCCAGGAGGTAACGGGCCATATATCGTTGAGCTGCCAGTAGATGGCCCCCATGCAGCGGCCCCGGTGGCGGCGGAAATGTTCTACGCCGTACTTAATGGCCTCCGCCTGGAGGAGCTGGGAAGCGTAGAGAAAAACAGCAAAGCTGGTGGGGTATAGGAAGGTCTGGTACATATAGTTCATGATCTTCCCATTGGCCGCGTTGTTCCGCTGGTGCCGCTCCATGATATATGAGAAGGGATTCCGGTCCTCCGGCAGGGTAAAGCTTTCCACGGTTTTAAGGGCGGGGTAAGCCTGAAAGCCGAATTCCGAGGCGTAGCGGAAAAAGTAATTCCGGTAATCGGAGAAGGGTTTGTTCCCGTGCCACACATCCCAGTAGTGGACATCCCCCCGGTTAGGATCGTTGGGCTTGTCAAAGCTGCCGCCGGAGGAGGGGCTGGCGGGCCAGTAAAATGTCTGCGGGTCCAGTTCCTTAAAAAGCCTGGGGAAGATGTACTCGTACATCTTAATGTAGTCCGCCTTTTGTTTAAGGGTGCTGACCCAGGTCATCTGATCCACAAACATTTCCATTTCGTTATTGCCGCACCAGAGGGCCAGGGACGCATGATGGCGGATCCGCTTGATGTTATCCCGCAATTCCGCCTTAATATTTTCCTCGAATTCCGGCGTAAGCTCATAAACGGCGCAGGCAAACATACAGTCCTGCCAGACAAGGAGTCCCAGTTCATCACAGATGTCGTAAAAATAATCATTGGGGTAATAACCGCCGCCCCATACCCGCACGGAGTTGAAATTGGCCCTGGTACACTGTTCCAGGAGTTTGCGGGTCCGCTTCTCGTTGACCCGGGAGAGAATATTATCTTCCGGGATATAATCGGCCCCCATGGCAAAGACAGGTACGCCGTTCACTTCCGTAGCAAAACTTTCGCCCCATTTGTCTTTCTGGATACGCATAGTTAAGCTCCGCAGGCCGTAACGCCGTTCCCAGCGGTCAATTTCCCGGCCCCGGGCCAAAAGGATCACGGTAACCGTGTAGAGAGGCTGGGGGCCGTAATTATAGGGCCACCAAAGTTCCGGGTTTTCTATTGTCACCTTAGCCGGGGAATTTTCGTAAGCCGTGGTCCGGCCCTTAGGATCGGTAATCTCCACCCTCCAGGAAAGGGCAGTTTTAAGGGGCTCCTTCCCCGTATCCCACTGGACGGCGATCCCCAGGTCCACCGCGGCTTTCTTATGTTTCTGGGTGATGTAAACGCCGTCGATCCGGGCGGTGTTAAAGGCCAGCAGACTGATGTCCCGCCAGATTCCCGCGTCGGGAAGCCGCGGACCCCAATCCCAGCCGAACATACAGTGGGCCTTGCGGAGGTGGGGAAAACCCTCCAGGGCGTCGCTGGAACCGTCTACCTTGATTTTCTTCTGGGCCTCCCGCAAAAACTTGAGGGGAGAACGAAACAGAATCCGCAGGGTATTGTCCCCGATCTTAAGTTGTTTTTTTACATCAAATTCCCAAAGGCGGTGCATATTGTCCGCCCTGCCCACCGGAACATCATTAACATAAAGATCCGCCAGGGTATCCAGCCCCTCGCAGCGGAGCAGAACATTGGCATTACTCAGGAACCGCTGGCTCACCTCAAAGACGGTAACATACTCCCAGTCGTTTTCCATAAGGGCAAAAGCCTTGTCTTCGTTATCCCGCCAAAAGGGATCCTCCATTTTTTTGTTGGCCAGAAGGTCGCTATAAACCGAACCCGGCACCCTGGCGGGAAGGAATTCTTTAGCGTTTTTCATCTTCCAATTATTGTGAAGCTTTTGAACAGTCATACGTTCCCCTTTCCGGCATAGCGCCGATAATACCACAAGTATACCGCGGAACCGGGACTTTGGGGAGGGGCGAAGTAAGTAATAGAAATTTCAGGTCTTTTTTTTGGGCGCAGGCCAAGAACAAACAACCGCAGGTTGCTAATTTAACCACTGTGGCTTCGCGTAGCGCCTCCGTATGCCCCCAAGTTGAAAAATGCGCCCCGGCTTCAGCCCTTTAAGCCCACGGTTCATACACCCCGGAACCTTTACCAGGTTTTCGGTTTACCCTGCGGTTCTACGATGTTCACCGTGTCCCCCGATTGCCGGATTACATAAAATCCCTGCTTCAGCGCAAACTCTTCCACATTCCCGGGAATTATCGCCCCCGCCACCGCCCCGTACAAGTCCCTCCGGTCCCCATGCACGTTGAAATACTCCCGTAACTTCTCCATCCGTTCAACGTGTTCCCGGACATCGCCGATATTCGCCTGGGTCTTTACCTCCACCGCCAGCGCCGTATT
>JAIRNB010000386.1 GCA_031258265.1 Treponema sp.
CGGCATTGAAGCCAGCAAAAATTTTTCTTGACAGGCCGGCGGCTCTGGGCTATCATAAGTACAAATTAATGTACATTCAGAAGGGGGGCGCCGGATGATGGCGGGGAACAATCAAACGCAAATAATAGACGATGTCAAAAGCGCATTGAAGGAAACCCTCCCGAATTTGGATCCGGAACTCTCCATGGATGAGCGGGGCATCCTGGTCATCCGGGGTGAATGCGGCTCTTGGGAAGAAGCGGTCACGGCGGGGCATCTGGCGGCTAAACCGCCCGGGGTGAGAAATGTGGTAAACGATCTTTCCGTCCGAGGGAAGCCCGCCCCCCGCAAAGATTATGGGCCGTACCGGGAAATGGGGATCAAGGCGGGGCGCGTTGATTCCGCCGACGTGCTTATCATCGGAACAGGTATATCAGGCTGCGCCATTGCCCGGGAACTCTCAAAGTACCGTCTCCGCGTCCTCGCCGTGGACAAAGAAGACGATGTAGCTTCCGGGGCAACCAAGGCAAACAACGGTAATATCCATCCGGGGCACGATATAAAGCCCGGTACCCTCAAGGCAAAACTCAATCTCCGGGGAAATGAGTTGTATACCCAGTGGGCGCGGGAACTGGGGTTTGAACTCCAGCGCTGCGGCCTTATGGGGGCGATCACCGACATACGCCTGCGGCCCCTTCTTGAAAAAGCCGCCGAAGGCGCCCGGGCTATGGGGGTTTTCAATCCGCAGGTGCTTGACGGAGAACGGGCAAAACAAATGGAGCCGGGATTCGTCGAACAGGGGATAGAACCGGCGGCGGCAATATGGCTTCCCTCCATGGGGCTTGTGGAACCTTACAAGGTTGCGATCGCCCTGGCGGAAAACGCCGCCATGAACGGGGTACGCTTCCTGTTCAACTGTACTGTTGCCGATATTCTGACAAAGGACGGCCGGGTGACCGGGGCCCTTACCAGCCGGGGTATTATCGACACATCCTACATCATCAACTGCGCCGGGGTTTATGCCGATGAAATCTCCGCCATGGCCGGGGACCGGTGCTATACTATCCATCCCCGGAAGGGTACCATCGCTATCCTGGACAAGAACCGCAGGCCCGTCTACCACTCCCTGGCCGGGGTCATAAGCGAGAGCGCTCAAAAAAAGGGAAATACCGAGTCCAAGGGCGGAGGCATGTGCCGTACCCCGGAGTGGAATATCCTGATGGGGCCTTCGGCCACAGAAGTTCCCGACAAGGAAGACTTAAGTTCCACACCGGAGGATCTGGTATACGCCATGTCCCTGGGGGAAAATTACGGCATTGGCAACGGAGACATTATCCGGTTTTTTACCGGGAACCGGCCGGCGGACTACAAAGAAGATTTCTTTATTGAGCTTTCCCCGGTTACCCGGGGATTTATCAATGTAGGGGGCATCCAGTCGCCTGGGCTGGCGGCGGCGCCGGCCATTGCCGAAATGGTTGAAGGTATCTTTGCTGAAGCTGCGGCAAAGGACGGCTTTCCCCTGGAACGGAATCCCGGCTTCAGCCCTATCCGGGAACGGGAAAAGGAATTCCGCCATCTAAGCCGGGAAAAACAGGACGAGCTTATCCTCCGGGAACCGGCCTACGGCAGGGTCATCTGCCGTTGCGAGAGTGTCACCGAGGGGGAAATTCTCGCGGCCCTGCGCTCCCCCATTCCCCCGGCATCGGTGGACGCGGTAAAGCGCCGGACCAGGGCCGGTATGGGCCGCTGTCAGGGGGGCTTCTGCCAGTGCCGGGTCGTGGAACTATTGGCACGGGAGTTGGGGATAGACCCGGCGGCCGTAACCCTCCGGGGGAACGGGACGAATATACTGGTGGCGGATAACCGGCCCGAAGCCTGCGGGGGGGAGGCCGTATGAAAAAAACGAAAACCGATGTTGCCGTGATCGGCGCAGGGCCGGCGGGGCTGGCAGCGGCTCTGGAGGCCGGGCGTCTGGGCGCAGGGAAGGTGCTCCTCCTCGAACGGGACGCTGAGCTGGGGGGCATCCTGCAGCAGTGCATCCACGACGGCTTTGGGATACACCGTTTCGGCCGCCGGCTTTCGGGCAATCAGTACGCCCAGGCTTTTATCGATCAGGTGGAAGCGTCAGACATTGAGGTACTCACCGAAACCATGGTTCTTGAGATCGGGCCGGACCGGCGGATCTTCGCCTGCAACAGGCGGGACGGGATACTCGACATTGAGTGCGGGGCCATCATCCTGGCTATGGGTTGCCGGGAGCGTACCGCCGCCCAGGTGTTGATCTATGGGGACCGGCCTGCAGGGGTGCTTACCGCCGGGATGGTACAGCGTTACATCAATATGGAAGGCTGCCTGCCCGGACGGACCGCGGTGATCCTTGGGTCCGGGGACATAGGACTCATTATGGCCCGCCGCATGACCCTTGAGGGCATTAAAGTCGAGGGCGTGTACGAGGTGATGGACAGCCCCGGCGGTTTAACCCGGAACATCGTGCAGTGCCTGGACGATTTCGCTATTCCCCTGCACCTTTCCACAACCGTTAGCTGGGTCCAGGGCCGGGACCGCCTGGAATCGGTTACCACCGTCAAGGTAGGACCGGATCGCAAGCCCATTCCCGGCACGGAAACGGTGATCCCCTGCGATCTCCTGGTACTGGCGGTGGGGCTGATCCCGGAGAACGAGTTGTCCGTCAAAGCGGGGATAGAGATTGATCCCCGGACCAGGGGGCCGGTACTGGATTCTGCCTTTATGACCAGCGTGCCGGGGATCTTTGCCGCGGGAAATGTGGCGGCGGTCTTCGACCTGGTGGACTATGTGTCCCAGTCCGGGGAGGCCGCCGCTCGGGGCGCCGCGGCGTTTCTACGGGGGGAACTTTCCGTCCCCGGTTGGGATCCGGTGGAGGCCGGGGAGAATGTCAGCTTTGTGATACCCCAGCGGATACGCCGGGAGGATGCCGCCGGGAAGGCCGCTTTTTTCCTGCGGGTAAAAAAAACGGCGGCTACGGCGGATCTGGTTTGCTCCACGGAAGGCAGTATCCGGCTGAAAAAGCGGTACCGTCATCTTGCGCCCCCGGAAATGCTCAGTTTCGAGACCGAGACTAAAGGTCCCCTTTTGGTTGAAGTGCGGCAGGAGGCAGTATAAGGTGAATAAAAAGATGATGGCAATAAAAAAAATAGTCATGCGGCAGGTAGCCATAACGGAGGAATTTATCTGTATAGTCTGCCCCAATAGCTGCCGCCTGACGGTTACCGAAAACGACGGGAAAATCACCGTTAGCGGGAATGAGTGCTCCCGGGGCGAAAAGCACGGCATACACGAGTATCGGGAACCAACGCGGATGCTTACCACCACGGTGGCAATTAGCGGGGGGATCCTGCCGCGGTTGCCGGTAATAAGCGCCGGGGAGATTCCTAAAACCCGGATTAGGGATTGCCTTGAGGTTCTTTATAAAATGAAATTAAGCGCCCCCCTGCGGTGCGGCGACATTATAGTAAAAAACATCTGCGATACCGGTGTGGATGTAGTGGCATCACGCTCTATGCGCAGGAAGGGAGTATACGCATAATGGACAAACAGGAAATCATCAGTGAATTACAGGCCCTGCTTGGTGGAGACCGGGTTCAGACCGCCCCGGAGATAATCAAAAAGGCATCGGTGGACTACATCGGTTTTAGACAATACGAGCGCTTCGACGGCAAAGACTGGGTTCCCAAGGCGGTCTGCGTGGTAAAACCCCGCAGCACGGAGGAAGTATCCAGGGCCCTTGCCTTCCTCAATAAAAACCGGATCGATACGGTCCCCCGTACCGGCGGCTCCAGTGTCACCCAGAGTATCGAACCCGAGGAGGGCGGGGTTATCCTGGACGGTTCCGAAATGAACGGGATCATATCCCTTAATGAACAGGATATGATGGTCACCGCCAAATGCGGAACCCCGCTGGAATATCTGGAGAACTATCTGAACGAGCGGGGGTTTACCGCCGGCCATTTTCCCCAGTCCCTGCCTTTGGCTCATCTGGGCGGTCTTGTCGCCACCCGGAGCATCGGCCAGTTTTCCACCCTGTACGGGGGTATCGAAGATCTTTTGGTGGGCCTTGAGGCGGTGCTTGCGGACGGCGGGGTTGTCAGAATAAAAAATAGTCCCCGGCGTTCGGTAGGACCGGATCTGCGGCATCTCTTTATCGGCAGCGAGGGGATGCTTGGGTTTATCACCGAGCTTACTGTCAAGATATTCCGGTACACCCCCGAAACACGGTGGATGCATTCATGGGCTATCAAGGGGATGTCCGCCGGGCTCGATCTTATTCGGGAAGTAATGGTGGAGGGCTATCGGCCCGCGCTGGTGAGACTCCACGATGCCGAGGAAGTTCAGCGCTTGTTCGGCGGTTCCGCCCCGGAGGATTACGGCATCCTCCTGTTCATCGCCGAGGGTCCGGTTTCCATCACCGCCGCCATAGGGCAGGCGATTACCGAAATTGCCGGGCGCTACAAAACCATCGATCTGGGAACAAAGCCCGTTGAATCCTGGTTAAAGACCCGCAATGATGTTTGTTACCAGATGGACGAACCGGTTTACTACAGGCACGGCATGGTGGCGGATACCTGTGAGATCTCCGCTCCCTGGTCGGAGATCGGCAAAATCTACGAAGCGGTGCGGGAACGGCTGCCCCGGGAAATGCCGAATCTTGTGGCTGTCGGCGGACATTCCTCTCACAGTTATGTCCAGGGAACCAACATCTACTTTACCTTTGGATTTGTCGTGAAAAACGGAGCCGAATCCGTCCGCGCCGATTACATGAAAGTTATCTCGGTGATCATGGAAGAAACCCTGAAACGGGGGGGCAGCATCGCCCATCATCACGGTTCCGGCAAATACCGTACTCGCTGGATGCCGGAGGAACACGGCAGTTCCTATACGCTTTTGCGTAAGCTTAAAGAGGCCCTGGATCCAAACCGGATACTGAACAAGGGCGTTCTCTTAACGGATTAGGCGGCAGATCAGGTCCGATGAAGATTGCCGTTTGTTTTAAGGTTGTTCCGGATTTTGATCAGGTGATTGAGGCGGACTGGGACAATTTCAGTCTTTCCGCCGATCTGGGATATGTTAGGCGAATTTTCGGGTGTTTTGACGAAAGCGCCCTGGAAACGGCCCTACGGCTGCGTTCTGCCTGGGAAGAACTGGGCGAAAAAACCGAATGTACGGCAGTCACGGCGGCTCCCCTTCCTTCCTCTTTCCGCGAAACCTTGTTTGCCGCCGGTTTTGACCGGGTGCTGGATCTTTCCGGCGCATCCTGTGAGGAATTCGGATCCCGGCATACGGCCGCTCTCCTGGGAAGCTGTCTTGGCCCCGTATCTTACGATCTTATTCTCGCGGGCCGTCAGGCGGGATACGCCGATACGGGTATAATCCCCCTGTTTCTGGCGGAGATACTGAATATTCCGGCGATTACCGAAGCCGGGGAAATTACCCCCTGCTCCGGGGGGGTGGAAGTAAAGCGGACAAACGCTACAGGCCGGGAGCGGCTCAGACTCAGGCTGCCCCTCCTCGCGGTGTTGGGGAACAGTCCCGTATCGGCTCTTAGGGCGGTAACCCTGAACGCCCGGATGGCGGCGTCCAAGCGGAGCGCCGAAAGGCCGGAGGGTGTCCCTTTCCCCCGGGCCGCGGAAATTACCGGGGAAGAACCCGATCTTGACGGGACGTCCCGGTTCGGCAGGGAAAAACGGCATAAAGCCTGTCGCTTTCTTCCCTCCGGTGCCGGACTGGCCCAAAGTGCCGCCTTTCTGGTAACGGAATACTTAAACAGGGGATAGAAGTGAACATAGCCTTTGTTCTGTCCCGGCCGGAGGAAAGCGGCGTCTTTCTTCTCCACAGCCTCACCGCTCCCGTTATAGAAGCGGGGGACCGGATAGAGTACTGGCTTCCCGGCGCCGCCCCTGAATCTCTGCCCCGGATCTGGCGCCTCGCCCCGGACACGGTGATCTGCGGAAGCGCCGGGGGTGATGTCTGGGATGTCCGCGCTACGGACTGGCAGATCCGCTGGCTGGAGGGGCTTTGGGAGGAACGGCGTCCCGGCCTTATTCTGTTTCCCGCGGCCGGCCGCGAATTTGGGATACGCCTTGCCGCCCGCCTTGACTGCCCCTGTTTCCCGGAAACCTTCTCTCTGTTGCGTGAGGGAAAACGGCTCTTTGCCCGCAAAAAGGTCTGCGGCTCAAACCTCGATTGGGATGCCGAAATTAAGGATTATCCGGCGGTGTTGACCGTCACCGGAAAAAGGCCGGATCGGGACTTCGGTGAAGGAGGCGCTCCCCGGGTAGAAGACCGTCCGGCGGAACCGGCTTTGCCCACCTGGCTTCTGGAATACGAACAACCGGAGGCTTTTCCGGTCAACCCCCTTGAAACGGCCCCGCTGATCTTTGTCGCCGGACGGGGCCTGGGGAGCAAAGCCGCCTGTGACCGGTTGCGGCGTATTGCCGGGCATTTCGGCGCTCCTCTGGGATTCAGCCGTCCGGCAGCGCTTAACGGCTGGGGAGAAATTGGTGAGATCATCGGTCAATCGGGAGTCCGGGCCGGGGCGGAACTCTGCGTCGCCGTGGGGGTATCCGGGGCCGGGGCATTTATGGTGGGAATCGATTCCGGGACCGTCCTGATAGCGGTAAACCCCGACAGGAACGCCCGGATCTTTCACTACGCGGATATCGGGATCGCCGCCGGAGCGGAGGAATTCATGGCCTGCCTTGAAAAAGCGGGGCTAAGGTCCCCCCGCGGGTAAGGAACCGGTATGGAAAAACGTACTGCCGGACAATTCGGCCCCTGCGGGCCGGGGTATCTTTACGACGAATCCCGGTTACAGGGCAGGGGAGATTTTATTGTTTTTCCCGAAAACGCGGCCCAGGCTGCGGACGCGGTATGCCGGGCAGCAGAACAGGGGCTTCCTGTTACCATCCAGGGGGCTCGTACCGGTATTGCCGGGGGCGCCGTTCCCCGCGGGGGACTGGTTCTTTCTTCCGAACGGATGAACCGGCCCCTGGGAATATCCGCCGGAACCGGGGATACTCCGGTTCTGCGGGTCCAGGCGGGGATGGACTTTGAAATCCTGAAAAATTTCCTGAGGCGGGCTATTCCCCCGGAGGATTGGGATACCGAAAGCGCGGCCTTTTTCCGGGAGCGATCCCGGAATCTCCGGTTCCCCCCCAACCCTACCGAAACTTCCGCAACTCTGGGCGGCGCCTTTGGAACCAACGCACGGGGGCCCAATTCCCCGCGCTGGGGCGGCGTGGGGGATCATGTCCGGGGCCTTGTCTGGATTAACCCGGCCGGGAAGACCTGGGAAATCCGGCGGGGGCAGTACTGTTTTGACGAAACCGGTTGTCCCCTCCCCGGCGGTGGCCGCCTTTCCTGCGATACCGGTATCCCCGCCGGAGGAAGCCGCTTCCTGCATCCCCGTCCCGGGCTGGACCTCCTCGACTTTTTCGCGGGCAGCGAGGGGTTCATAGGTTTCGCCGCCGAACTCAGCCTGGGCCTCAAGGCCCTGCCCGCCGCCGTCTGGGGGGTAGTTTACTTTTTTAGAAACGACCGGTCCGCCCTGGATTTTGCCGAATTCCTCCGGGAGCGGTGGAAAAACCCCGGTGGAGAAGCCCTGTCTACCCTGGAATACTACGACCAGCCATCTCTGGAACTGTTACGGACCGGGGCATCCCAAAGCGCCGCCCTGCGTCAGATTCCTCCTATCGATCCCGGGGCGGAGGCGGCCCTTCAGGTTGAGCTTGAGGGGGAGGATTCGGATGTCCTGGAATCCCTGCTGATGGAACAACTGGAACTGTTCCTGGCCGGGGGGGGCCGCGAGGAAGACACCTGGGCGGCGGCAAGCCCGGCGGAACTTGAAAAATTCCGCCTCCTCCGCCACGCCGTACCGGAGCTCATCAATATGGAACTGGACCGGATAAGGCGGAATCTACCGGAATTATACAAGACCGCCGGGGATTTTATGGTTAAGCCGGAACTGGCCGGGACTTACCGCGAAATGTACCGCCGGGACCTGGCGGAGGCAGGGTTGCGGGGCTTTGTCTTCGGCCACATTGCCGAGGGGCGGCTTCATGTGAACATTCTGCCGGAAAACCCGGAGGAACTCCGCCGGAGCCGGGCCCTGCTGGATCACTGGGCGGCTTCGATCCTGAAGGACGGCGGCCTTTTGGCGGCGGAAAACGGGATTGGCCGGCTCAGGCTGGACCTTCTCCGCCGCCGCCTGCCCCCGGAACGGCTGGAGCAGATCCGGTCCATTCTCCGCGCCCTGGATCCCCGGGGCATTCTGGGTGGCTTTGGGCCTACAGAGGGCTAGACGCGGATCGGGGTATGCGTAAAACAGGTGCCCGCCCAGGGCCGGGCAGCACATTTATTACCGTTCCTGCTTTTTCTCGAAATGCGAAAATTCCATCGTGAATGTTGCCCGGCCCTGGCTTACGCTGCGGAGGGAGGTCATGAAGCCGAACATTTTTGCCATGGGCGCCTGGGCTTTTACCTCGTCGGCCGCGGGCTTCGAGTTCATGCTCATCACCTGGCCCCCCCGCTGGGTTACAAGGCTGATCAC
>JAIRNB010000397.1 GCA_031258265.1 Treponema sp.
TGTTTACCTGGAGGAATAATATTATCGCCCCATTCAGTCCTCTGCCCCTTATAATCTGAACCGTCCATTAACCGAATATTTATGTAAGGTGCAAGGACAATAACGCTTTGCGATGGCAAAGTATATAAATGTAAATCTTCAGCGTTATTTGTTACCGTATTTTGTCCGATGCTTGCACAGCCGATTAGTCCTATCGCCTCCACTATGATCCAAATACAAATTGTTCTTTTCATTATCATCTCCTTTTCGTCAACATATCGCATATTTCCGGCAATATTTTATTCCAAAAAATCATTAAAATTTGAACTTAATGCCATATCAACAATATGTATATGTATATCATGTAAAATATGGTCATGTCAAGCAAATTTATACTTTTTTAGGAAATTTAGACAAAATTACGCATATCATTTCAGGTGTTTACGTCATTGAGGCGGGCATATAGGGCTTTGCGAAGCACCGTTCCGTAGGAACACGGCCAGGGCCGGCAAACTGTGCCGGAACAAGGAAGAAGCTAAACGCAGCAATATAAAAGCGGGAATAAAGCATTCCCCGGCTACACTGAGGCGCGGGACGGAGACCGGAGCCATTGCGGATACCGAGGGGCCTGCTGGCGGCGAAACGCATACAACCCTGCTATGTACTCTTTTCTCTAAACAACGTTGAGCCTTTTACAATTAATTCTTTTTCGTAATATTTAATTCCCAAAATCTTTTTCACTCCCTGCGGCCATATAAAAATCTTATTACATCCACAGTCTTTTCATTTTCATTTATAGTATAAAACCTCATATAATTTTTTATCATTACATATTTTATTCGAGGGTCTGGTTTAATACCCCGTCGTAAGCGCAGCTTACGCGCTCTGCCGCGGTTCAAATAATGCAACGTTTATAAAAATTTGGTATTGAACCTAAGAACTCGCCGACACAGGAGAGAATTTCCTTAATCATCTCCTATACCCATGAGTTATCTTGTTAAATACGGTTATACCAGGTAAATTTACCTTAGAGTTGTCCAGAAACTTTAGTTTTTGGACAATAACCGCTAAAAAATGGAAAAAATACCGGAGAAAACAATGGATAAAGATCAGTGTGCTTTAACGCCGCCCATGGGCTGGAACAGTTGGGACTGCTATGCCGCCAATGTTACCGAAGAACAGTTGCTGCGGAACGCGGAGTATATGCGGGAAAATCTTCTGCCCTATGGCTGGGAATATATTGTGTGCGATATTCAATGGTACGAGCCTCTGGCCGGTACCGGGGAGGGTGAATACAGACCCTTTGCCGCCCTTAGCATGGACGAATATTCCCGGCTTATCCCGGCGGAAAACCGGTTCCCCTCAAGCGCCGGCGCCAGGGGTTTTGGCCCTATCGCTGAAAAAATTCACCGGATGGGCCTCAAGTTCGGCATACATATCATGCGCGGCATACCCCGGCAGGCGGTTCACGCCGGCGCCGCCGTCAAAGGACCGGGCCTTAGGGCCGCCGGGATAGCGAATCCCTTCTCCATCTGCCGCTGGAATTCGGATATGTACGGCATCGATCCGGGGAAAAAAGGCGCGCAGGATTACTACGATTCACTTTTCGGGCTTTACGCATCCTGGGGCGTTGATTATGTCAAGGTCGATGATATTTGCAATACCAATATGTACCCCCACATGCCATATTCCGGCCGCGGGGAAATAGAGCTTATCCGAAACGCCATAGACAAATGCGGGCGTCCCATGGTTTTAAGTTTATCCCCCGGTCCGGCTCTTATCGAAGAATCCTGGCATCTGTCAAAGTACGCCAATATGTGGCGGATCACCGACGACTTCTGGGATCACTGGGACTCTCTTAAAGATATGTTCCGCCGCTGCGAATTATGGCAGGCCCATGTCCAGGCCGGACGCTGGCCGGACTGCGATATGCTGCCCCTGGGGCGCATAGGCGCCGGTTTTAAGCGGCCCCGTTACACAAATTTTACCAGGGATGAGCAGCGTACCCTGATGACTCTGTGGTGTATTTTCCGTTCACCCCTCATGATGGGGGGCGAATTAAGCGGCTGCGATGAATGGACCCTGTCGCTTTTGACCAACGGGGAAATACTCGATGTGCTGAAAAAAGGGGTGAAACCCCGGCAGCTTTACCGGGATGATAAAGAAGCCCTGTGGATGAACAGCGCGCCGGACGGAAAAATAAATCTGGCCCTGTTCAACCTGGGTGATGAAAACCGGAAACTAAGCTGCCGCCTGGATCAGTTTGGCATCGACGGGGCCGGGTTAAGGGATCTCTGGAAAGCCGAAGACCGCCGGGTTTCCGGCGTCATTTGTGAGGAACTGCCCCCCCACGGCGCGGCCCTTTTCAGGCTGTCAAAAGCCTAAGCCTGCGGGAATCCCGTTTTCCGGGCGGGTTCATAATTTAGGGGGATTGCCTTTGAGAGATACAGGACTCGAACCTGCCACCTTCAGCTCCGGAGGCTGACGCTCTATCCAGATGAGCTAATCTCTCAAAAAAACCGGACGATCTGATTATGCTTCAATCCCGGGGGGCTGTCAACACGCACATTGCCTCCGGCCGCAGGCCGTTTGGCCCGGTCCGGCCTATGGCCCAAATCCACAAGTTCAACCGTGTCAGGCTGCTACCCCAGCCTTTCAAAGACATCGGCGCCGTGTTTACAGAGGGGACAGATAAAGTCCGGCGGGAGTTCTTCTCCCTCGTAGATGTAACCGCAGATTCTGCAAATCCAGCCCTTTTTCTTTGCCGCCGCCGCCGCCGGCTTTGGCTTGATATGATCGGCGTAATACTGGTAGGTAACTGAAGGGACACCGGAAAGGACAGCCGCCTCGGTCACATCGGCGATGTAAAGGGTATGGGTATCATAATCCCTGGAGTCGATAACCTTGCCGGAGATGAAGGCGTTCCCGTAGACCGGGGCGTAGATAAGGCCGTTGGCGCTGCGGGCGGGGCCGGGGCCGTCCGGGTCCACCGGATCGGCGAATTTGTCTACGGTCCTGCCGCTTTGGAAACCGAAATGCCGGAAGACCTTAAACGGGGTGTCCACGGTTAAAACCGAAACATTGAAGATTCCGGTTTTTCGGATGATCTCGTCGGTATAATTCGCCTTGATCACCGAAATGGTAATCCGCTTGGGAATATCGGTTAACTGGACCGCGGTGTTGATGATACAGCCGTTGTCCTTTTCCCCGTCTTTGACGGTTAAGAGGAAAAGGCCGTAACTCAGCTTGAAAAAAGCGGGAATGTCCACGGCGTTTTTTTCATGGACCGGGGCCGGGGCCTTGGGGAGATCCGCGGCAATGGTGTCGGCCAGCTTTTCAATGGAAAGGCGGCCCGCTTCTTTAAGAGAAGAATTGATCGTTACCGTGCCGTCAAGGATCTTCCAGCCGGGGAGGGCGCTTAACAGTTCCTTCATAAGTTTACCGGAAACCGGCGCCCAACTGCCGTTTTCCATAATGGCGGCAGTTCTATTGCGGATCTGATGGGCCTTGATGTCGTTCAGGGCCTCCTCCATCTTGATAAAAATACCGGCGTTGTACGTGGTGGCGGCAAAAACAACATGACTGCAGCGGAAAACCTCCGACACGATAATATCGGACCGGGTGGCCGATACATCGTAAACCGATATTTTTTTTATCCCCCGCTCCGCCAGGGCCCCCGAAAGAATATTTACCGCGTTTTCCGTGTTGCCGTAGACCGATGAATAGACAATAAGGACCGTATTATCTTCCGGGCTGTAGCCTGCCCACTTCTGGTATTTTTCCAGGAAGAAATTTAAATTCCTTCGCCACACAAGCCCGTGCAGGGGGCAGATCATCTCAATGTCCAGCTTCGCGGCCTTCTCCAAAACCGCCAGTACCTGGGCGCCGTATTTCCCCACAATGTTAGTGTAGTAACGCCGGGCGTCATCAAGCCATATACCCTGGTAGTCAACCTCGTCGGCAAAGAGGTTGCCGTCAATAGCGCCAAAACTGCCAAAGGCGTCCGCCGAATAGAGAACCTTGTCATGGGATTCGTAGGTCACCATAACTTCCGGCCAATGGACCATGGGGGCTTCGATAAAACTGAAATTCCGCCTGCCCGTGGAAAGGGTGTCCCCTTCTTTGACAATTCTAAGATGGGACCCCGGTTCCGGGGTTCCCGGACCGGAGATCCCCCCGCCGGGGGTTTCCGTCCCGGGGGCCGTAAAATTGAAAAACTGTCCGATCATGGCCGCCGATTTTTTTGTAGTAACAATCGTGACCTCCGGATAACGGAGCAAAAGTTCCATAAGACAGGCGCTGTGATCCGGTTCCATGTGTTGAATAATTACATAGTCCAGTTTCCTGTCCCGTAACAGAAACTCCAGATTCTCAAAAAATACGCCGCTGACCGCCTTATCCACCGTATCAAGAAGGGTATTTTTTTCATCGATTACCAGATAGCTGTTATAGGAAACCCCCCGGTCGGAAGGGTAGACCCCTTCAAAAACGGAGAGCCGCCGGTCGTTCCCGCCGATCCAATAGATGCCATCTTTAACTAACCTTTCATTATGCGCCATAGATAACCTCACAAAGATATGATTATATAAATCAAGATCCGCGGCAAGGGGAAGGCGTTCCATTTGAAAGCCGTTGTTTTCAGCGGGGAACTTCTAAAAACTTCAGCATTTAGAAGTTCCCCGCTGTCCATCCCTGCGGAATTGCGCCGCAAGAATTGTACCGTAAGAAGGGAAAGAGAAGGTGAAGGCCAATAAACGGTTTAGCGGGAGCTGCCTGGAAACTCTGCGGAAGGAGATAGCCGGAGCCGGGGGCAACGAGGTCCTGGCCCTGGGCTACCTGGACGATAGGGGACTGGTGGCCCGAATCCGGGTGACGGCCCGGGGAACGGACCGGGAAGTCCTGGCCCTTATCACCGATGACGAAGGTTCCCCCGATGTGTTTATCCATAACCACCCCTCCGGTTTCCTAACCCCCAGCGACAATGATCTTGCTATTTCGGGCCGGGCGGCGGAAGGGGGAATTGGGGCCTTTATCGTGGACAACCAGGTTGAGGAAGTCTACGTGGTGGCTGAACCAATCCGGCGGCGGAAGCTAAAGAC
This sequence comes from Treponema sp., assembly GCA_031258265.1. Taxonomy (GTDB): domain Bacteria; phylum Spirochaetota; class Spirochaetia; order Treponematales; family Breznakiellaceae; genus JAISFT01. The sequence goes on from JAIRNB010000397.1 coordinate 5,079, forward strand.
CCTGGACCCGGATCAGCTCTGCGCTTCCCTGGAGGAGGGGGGGGCCATCGCAAAACGGCTCAAGGTCTTTGAAGTCCGGGAAAGCCAGCTTCAAATGATGCGCCTTGTTATCCGGGGTTTTAACGACGGCGAAGTGGTCCTCTGTGAGGCGGGGACCGGGGTGGGGAAGTCCTTTGCCTATCTGCTCCCGGCCCTGCGCTTCGCCCTGGATAACGATGAGCGGATCGTGATCTCCACCGCCACCATTACCCTTCAGCAGCAGCTTTTCGACAAGGACATTCCCCTGGTACAGGCCGCCCTGGGCCCCGCGGGGAAGAAGCTCAAGGCGGTATTGATGAAAGGCCGGGGGAACTACCTCTGCCGCCGCCGTCTGGACGAGGCCCTTAAAGAACAGGAGCTTGATGAAACGGAGACCGAAGAACTTATCCGCATCGCTTCCTGGGCGGAGGCCAGCGCCTCCGGGAGCCGTTCCGACCTTTCGTTTTCTCCCCGGGAAGGGATCTGGCCCAGAATCTCCTCCGAGGCGGACCTCTGCATGGGGATGCGCTGCCCCTGGCGGGAACGCTGCTTTGTCCTTTCCCTGCGCCGGGAAGCCTCGGACGCCCGGATCCTGGTGGTAAACCACCACCTCCTCTTTGCCGACCTGGCGGCCCGGCGGGAGGGGGCCGGTTACGATAATACCGTGGTCCTGCCCCCCTATACCCGGATAATCCTGGACGAGGCCCATTCCATCGAAGGGGCGGCGACTTCGTTCTTTTCCGGGGAATTCAGCCGCCTTTCCATCCTCCGCCAACTGGGCCGCCTCTACCGGAGAAGGCAGGCCCGGCGTCTGGGGCTGCTCCTCAAAATTCCCGGCCTGGGCCGGCAAGAAGACAAGCTCGATCAGGCGGTGGAGGCCATCGACAGAATCCGGGAGATCGCCGGCGATCTGGACCAGGCGGCCCTGGGGATCTGCGGGGACGAGGGGGTTTTCCGGCTGAGTCCCGCCAAAGAGGGCCCCGCACAGGCCCTGTTTCCCCTGCTCATGGCCCTGCGGAAGGGGATCAACCGCCTGGGGAATTTGATCCGGGATCTGCTGGAGGAAATCTCCGATGACGAGGGAGAGGAAAGCGCCCTCTGGGAAATAGGGGCCATACTGCGCCGCCTGGAAAGCATCGGCGCCGTCTGCGACGCCTTTGCGGAGTACCGGGAGAGGACGGAGGAGGTGACGTGGCTGGAACGGCGGGGCGGCCTAAGCCGGGATTCCTGGGCCGCCTTTACCGTAACCCCCATCGAAGTGGCCACGGGCCTTAAAGAAAGCCTCTTTGACCCCGGCAAGACCGTGATCTGCTGCTCCGCCACCCTTACCATAGCGGGGAGATTCGACTACTGGCAGACCCGCTGCGGCCTTAAACTCCTGGAGGACCGCCCCCCCCTCTGCGGGATTTTTCCTTCCCCCTTCCCCTACAGTTCCAGCGTACTCCTGGCGGTTCCCCGGGACGCCCCCCTGCCCGATGAAGGCGGCTATCAGGACTTTGTAAACCAGGCGGTAGCTTCCCTGGCCCTGGCCGGCGGCGGTTCCGCCCTGGCCCTTTTTACCTCCTACCAGTCCCTTAAAAGCGCCTATGCCGCCGCGGCCCCCCTCCTCTCCAAAGAGGGAATCCGCTGCCTTAAACAGGGGGACGATGACCGGAGCCGTCTTTTAGGGCAGTTTCTAAAGGACACCAGTTCCGTCCTCTTTGCCACCGATTCTTTTTGGGAAGGGGTGGACGCCCCGGGAGATACCCTCCGGCTGGTAATCCTGGCCCGGCTGCCCTTTAGAACCCCCAACGACCCGGTCTTTGAAGCCCGGCGGGAATATTTGGAAAGGGGAGGGGGCAACGCCTTCATGGACCTGTCCCTGCCGGAGGCCGTAATGAAATTTAAGCAGGGTTTCGGCCGCCTGATGCGCCGTTCCAGCGACCGCGGAGTAGTGGCGGTGCTGGACGGCAGGACAATAAAAAAACGCTATGGGGAATTCTTTTTACGGTCTTTACCGGAAACCAGAACCAGTTTTGCCGAATTCGAAAACCTGCTCCGGGACGCGGAACGTTTTTTATATTCCCCTAATTAATAAAAGAATTAAGGGGGGGGGCACAGAGGTTCCAAAAGCCGGAGGCATAGCGCCCCAATACGCTGCTTTTTTTGACGCTGCCCCGCCCTCGCTTCAGCCACCTCGCCCTTCGGGCATCGGTGGCTTCCGCTACCCCCCCGTCTGCCGGTTCCCTGTTTGCGCCGGAGGCGGCTTTGCCGCGGCGCGGCGGTTTAATATACAAGCTATGCCTGCCGGGGTGTGGAGAATTTCTTGACTATTCTTTGGAATGATTGGAGAATATATTTATGCGGGAAATGTGCCCGTAAATAGATTCCATGGTAAGGAGAGTTTTTATGAGGAAAATTGTTGCGTGTTTCCTTGTCGCGTTTATCGCGGGCGGCGTTCTTTTCGCCGGCGGTAGAAGGCAGCAGTCGGGAGGGGGAGGGCAGCCCACTTTATCACCTCCGGGACTTACGGGAGATGCTTTAGCCTTTAGTAAATTTACCAAGCCGGTGGACGTTCATATCGGCATGAGCGTCAGTCCCATCGATACTACCCTTCCCCCCGGGGACAGCGCCCAGAATAACCAGTACACCCGGTATCTAAGAGATAATTACAACATCAACGTTATTGTGGACTGGACCGCCGCCGACGGGAACGATTTTAACCAAAAAGTTTCCCTCTGCATCGCCAGCGATACCCTCCCCGATGGCCTTAATGTCCGCTCCCAGTCCTACATGCTCAAGGCCGCCAAGTCGGAGATGCTCTACGACATTACCGATCTGTTCCAGCAATACGCATCCTCCCAGGTAAGGGGGATCATAGATTCTACCAAGGGCCGGGCCATGCAGATGGTCTCCTACAACGGCAGGATGATCGCCCTTCCCAACATTACCGTTACCACCGACGGGGTTCATATCCTCAATGTCCAGAAACAGTGGCTTGATCAGTACAACCTGCCCGTCCCCAAGACCCTTGACGATATAGAACGGGCCGCCAGGGTTTTCAAGGAAAGAAAACCCGCGGGGGATCAGACCATTCCCATCGTCGGTCCGGATAAAAATACCAAGCTCTACTGCAATTTCATAGAATCCTCCAACCTGGGCAACGGCCTGGACCCGGTTTTCCAGGCCTACGACGTATATCCCGGATATTTTCTTGATAACGGAAACGGTACCGTTTCCTATGGGTCCCTTGATCCTAAAATGAAGGAACCCTTGCAGCGTCTTGCCCGCTGGTACAAAGAAGGGCTCCTGGACCCTGAGCTGGGGAGCCGCGATCAGTCCGGTGAGCCGGTGAACGCCAACCAGGCGGGGATGCGTTTTGGCCCCTGGTGGGCCCTGGGCTATGGGAATGGGGATTCTTTTAAGAACAACCCCAAGGCCAACTGGCAGGCCTACCCGGTCTATTCCGCCGACGGCAAGTGGAACGTCCACATGAAAGCCCCCGGTACCGAAGCCTGCCTTATCAGCAGGAAAGCTTCCGCCGACACGGCGGCGGCGATCATCATCATGTACAACGCCCTGGTCCGGGACGAGGCTACCTTTGATACTTCCGTGGCCATCGGCTGGTACCCCCTGCGCACCGTGGCGGCCGCGGCGGATGAGTGCGAGTACGAATACAAGGAACTTATCAAAGTCCTTAAGGGCGAAACCAAGCCGGAGGATTACAACAACCCCATGTCCATCTACAAGCTCATGTACCACGACGCCCAGCTTATCAAAGGGGTTGTCCCCGGCTATACTCCTACCAGGGATCTCAATGTCGACGACTTCAGCATGGCCAACGCGGGGGACTTTAACCGGTCATACGCCATTCTGATCGGCAACCGGCCCTATGCGGAATTCCCGACGGATAAGGAAGTGTACAGCGTCACCTATAGTATGACGGATCTTCTGGAACAGCGCTGGCCCAATCTCTGGAAAATGGAATCCGAAGTGATGTTGAAAATCATCACCGGCCAGGCCGACATCAGCGCCTTTGATAAATTCGTTTCCGATTGGAAGGCCCAGGGAGGCCAGGGGGTCCTGGACGATCTGGCGGCCAACTATTTAAAAAAATAATATCCGCGGAGGGTCCGGGCGTGAAGCCCGGACCCCGGGGAAAGGATAAATAATGAAAAGGCGTACCGCGCTCCAGCTTCATTACTCGCTCATGATCCTGCCGGGTTTTCTGTGGCTGTTCCTCTTCAGCATTGTTCCCATGTACGGCATCGTCATGGCCTTTCAGGACTTTAACCCCAGCAGGGGCTTTTTCAGATCCCGGTGGACCGGCCTGGAGAATTTTGAATACCTTTTCATGCTGGGGGATTCAAAACAGGTTATTGTCAACACCCTGGTCATAGCGGTGGGTAAGATGATCCTTAACCTCCTGGTCCCCCTGCTTTTTGCCCTGCTCCTCAACGAGATACGGATCCACGGCTATAAAAAATTTATTCAGACCATTGTCTACCTGCCCCATTTTATTTCCTGGGTTATCCTGGCCAGCGTGGTTCTTAATATTTTTGGCTACCGGGGGGTAATAAACAGTATCACCGCCTTTTTTGGTACAGATCCAAAAGTATGGATGACCGATGCTTCTATTTTCCGGCAGTTGGTGATCGGGACGGAGGTGTGGAAGGAATTCGGCTACAACGCGGTAATCTTCCTGGCGGCCCTGACCGGTATTAACCCCAACCTCTATGAGGCCGCCGCCATTGACGGCGCCGGACGGCTGCGTTCAACCTGGCATGTCACCCTGCCGGGGATCAGCAGTACCATTGTGGTCCTGGGGGTTCTGGGCCTGGGTAGCGTGCTGAACGCTGGTTTTGATCAGATCTACAATCTCTATAACCCCATGGTGTACTCCACCGGCGACATTATCGATACCTGGGTATACCGCATGGGACTCATCAACCTGCAATTTTCCCTGGCCACCGCCGCGGGGCTCTTAAAATCCGTGGTTAGTTTTGTTCTTATCGTCGGATCATGGATTATGGCGTATAAATTTGCCGATTACCGGGTCTTTTAGGGGGAAAAGGTGATTCAAACCAGAAATTTAAGCGAGCGGATATTTAATATCGCTAATATTTTTATCATGGGCCTCCTTGGTTTTTCCTGCCTTTACCCCCTCTGGTATGCCCTTTGCCTTTCCATCTCCGATAAGGCCGCCGCCAACTCGGGGCTGGTTACCTTTTACCCCATCGGCTTTACCCTTATTTCCTATCAGGAAATCGTAAAGGATCTTATGTTTTTCAATTCTTTTTGGATTTCCATTCAGAGAACCGCCCTGGGAACCCTGGTAACCCTGGCCGCCCTTATTACCATGGCCTATCCCCTTTCCAAACACCGGCGGGAGTTCCGGCCCCGGGACGCCCTTATGTGGGTAGTGATCTTTTGTATGCTCTTTAATGGCGGGACCATCCCCTGGTATATCACGGTGAAGAACTACGGCCTTATCGATTCGATCTGGGCCCTGGTGCTGGGGGGAAGCCTCCCGGTTTTTAACCTGATCCTCATGATGAATTTTTTCCGGGGTATCCCCCGGGACCTGGAGGAGGCGGCCTTTGTGGACGGCGCCGGACCCTGGCGGATCCTCTTTACGATTGTGGTCCCCTGTTCAATTCCGGTTATCGCCACGATAGTACTCTTTACCGGGGTGTACCACTGGAACGAATTTTTCCAGGGCCTGGTGCTTACCACCAACGAAAGCCGCTATCCCCTGCAAACCTACATTCAGCAGCTTGTGGTCAATATCCAGGCTTCCACCCTCTCCAAAGACATGATCGAAAATCTTTTCAAACTTTCCAATAAGTCCCTGAACGCCGCCAAAGTCTTCATCGCCATGATACCAATGCTGGTGGTCTACCCCTTCCTGCAGCGTTACTTTATTTCCGGCATCATGCTGGGGGCGGTAAAAGAGTAGGATCGGATTGTACGCCTATTCGCTGTCAAAGATCACCTTGCCGATGCCGGAGTCTCCGGGATTTACCACCGCCCGGCTTGCGGCCAGGGCCCCCCTCTCCCGTTCCAGTTCATTAAAGTTGTAGACCGTTCCCCTCTCGTCCACTTCCACATCGGGCTGGGAATAGGAACCCATTTCCACAATGATCTTTTCCCGTTCCGCCTCGGCGGCTTTGGGGTTGTATTCCGGCGCGGGATTAGCGAAATCCGCCGTCCTGATACCCCGGATCTTTTCCCAGATTACCCGGAAACCGGCTTTCCGTAGATTCCGTTTTTTTATCTTCTGGTTTTTGGCCCCCAGGCGGATAAAACGCAGGGCGGGGATAAGCCAAAAGAAAAATGAAAAGAGGAGGGGGACAAGGCCCAGGCCCACCAGCATAAAGGGCTGGGGATTTTCAAGGAAATGGGAGGCCAGGAAATAGGCGGTACCATAGATCCGGGGACTTGCCTGGAGCTGTTCGGTGGTCCTGATGATCCCGGTATTGAAGGCCTGGTAGAGAAAGTACGTTCCAAAGAGAAGGTTCACCGAATTGATGATCCCAAACCAGGTGTTCATAGTTTTACTGTTGGCGGAAAAAGCCCGCAGTCGCCGGGGAGGCCCCCAGCCTTGCGGGGAAGGGCCAGGCTGCCGGGAACCTGCCTCCAGAACAAGACGGTCCTCCTTGTCCGCCCGGAGGAGGATGTCCTGGAAACGGTAAACAATGGCGCCCTCCTCCGTGGCCTCCGGGTAACCGCCGAATTCGGCGCAGAAGGCCAGGATTCCCCCCTCCGCTTCCCGGGGCGGAAGGCCGGTAAGGGCCATATACTCCGGCAGCCCAATAAGGCCCCGGTTTGCACAGAGGTATGCGATAATGGCCTTCTTGTCCGCTTCATCGGCCCCGCTGTTGGGATCTTTTTCGCCGAACACGAAGGAGAAGACCGCCCGGTGCAGGGGTTGTCCCGGCGCTTTCCCCCGGCGGCTGTAGGAAGACCGGTAGGAACCTTCCATGGACCGGGTAAGTTCCGAATAGAACCAGAGCCGGATGATCAGGTCAAAAATATGGGCGGCCAAAAAAAAGCTTCCCCCGGAGTTGTTCCGGGAACGGTTGTTGGAACTGGAGGAACCCCCCGCCGCCGAAAGGGTAAGGGCCGCCAGGGCGATGAGCATAAAAATAGCAAAGTAGCCCAGGAGCATCACCAGAATCCACGCCTTAAAGAGCCAGGAGAGGAAGACAGCCCCGGCCTTGAGGAATTTGCCGGTAAAGCGGCGGAAACGGGCTCCCAAACCCGTGTAACGGCTGGTAAAGCCCCGGGGGAAATCGTAGAGGATCTCCGAAGATTCCGTTACCCGCAGCCTTCCCCGGAACTCATCCGCCGCCCGGCTTAAAAGTTCCCGGGCCCTGGGAAGGGGCAGAGCGGCGGCGGCGGCCAGATCCGCCGCTGTCAAGCCCCGGCGGTGCCGTTTTAGGACTTCAAGGGTCTTGGCGTAGGCGGCCCGGTCTTTTACGAGGCTCATGAGGGGTTGTTTTGCAAAATCGAATCCAAGGTAAGGCTTTCCAGGTAGTTATTCATAAGCCTGTTTAGATCCACCCAGACCCGGTGGCTGGGGCAGCAGTAGGTCCGGTTACAGGTATCGACGTGTTTATCACAGGGCACGTCCCCCAGTTTTTCCCCCGCCGCCAGTAGAATGTCCCGGGCGGTCAGGGCTTCCGGGGAGCGGGTAAAGAAAAAGCCCCCGCCGGGCCCCCGGACCGCCCCCACGATTCCCGCCTTCCGCAGTTTATAAAAGATCTGTTCCAGGAATATGGGGGAAATATCCTCATATTCGGAGAGGTCTCCAACCGAAACCGGAACTCCCCCCTTTCCCAGGACCGTAAGGGCCAGGGTTGCCCGGAGCGCATAACGGCCCCGCGTGGTAATCCTCATGTAAAAAAATCCTCCCCTGCCCAACGAACTGATTTTGTGTCCAAAATCTTGGAACTATCCAAGATGATACTATTTTTGACTAAAAAATAAAAGTATTCCCCGCGCCGGTGACTGACACCGGTGTACAGCGGTCCCCCGGAGGGGGGGTAGCGGAAGCCACCGCAGGGCGAAGCCCGAGGAGGCTGGAGCGAGGGCGGGGCAGCGTCAAAGTATGTCCTACATGGGCGGCGCTTATGCCTCCGGCTTTTGGACCCCTGTGCCCCCCCTCCTTACTTAACCGGAATATAAAAGCCTTACTTGCCACAGGGCGCGGCGGAAAATATACTGATTCTTAATGAATACGGTGGTGCTGAAGGCCGAGGACCTGGACGGGTACCTTACGGCGGAGGATAAGAACCGGCTGGCCCGGATGGATACGGTTTATCAGGATCTTATGAGGCTTTTCGGGGAGCTGGCCCACGCCAACCGGGTGGAAACCAGGCGTCATGCGGAGGAGGGGCTTATATCCCGTTACAACGACATGGGGAATCTGATGCAGGAGATCTGCGCCGAGGAGGCCGGGCTTCATGTTTATTCATTCCAGACTCCCCATGAAAGCCACGCGGAAGCTTCCCGCCTTATCGCCAAGCTTAGGGATGTGAGGACGGAGAATCAGGAATTTGTGTATTATATACAGCGGGCCTACGAGATGCTTTTTAAGCTTGCCTACGGCGGCAGGGCGGGGAGCGATAAAAACTACCTGATTGTCAAAACCCCGGTGACTGTTCCGGTGGATAATTACGCGGTCCATAAGATTACCAATATCGACGGCTTTATCGAAAATACCGTGATGTGCGTCATGCTCCGGGGGGCTTTGCTGCCTTCCATGATCATGAGTAAGGAGATACAGGAGTATTCATCCCATGGTTACGTGACTCCCTTCGCCCTGTTCCGCATTAAGCGGGATGAGCGGAAACAGGAAAACGACATGGAGTATATCCTGGATTTGGAAAAATCTTTTTTTAACCTGAGCGATCTGGACGGGAAGGATCTGGTTTTTGCGGACCCGATGAACGCCACCGGGGGAAGCCTGGTGACGGTTCTTAAGTACCTTCTGGCCGAGGGGATTAAGCCGAAGTCCATTCGTTTTTTCAACGTTATCGCCGCCCTTAAAGGGGCGCTGCGGGTTGTCCGGGCCCTGGATAACTGCGAGGTTTACACCCTCTGGATGGACCCGGTGCTTAACAAATCCGCCTATATTATGCCCGGTCTGGGGGACGCGGGGGACCGGATCAACGGCATAGACGCTGAGAATCCCCGGAATATTATCCAGCTTGTCGCCGATTACGGGGACAATATCGCCCGGCTTTACCGGGCCCAACTGCGTAAAATCGAGGATACCGTGCTTTCCCGCGGGGCCGCCAAATGAAGCTAAGGCCGGGGGGGAGGATTCGGCGGGTTCCCTCTTGTATTTTTTTGCCGTGCCGCGCGCTGTTTTTCTGCTGGATAGTAGTCCTGTGCTTCCAAATTTCCTGCCGGAGCTTTGGGGTTTCGGCGGAGGAATACTATTCTATCGGCATGGCCTATTTTGAGCTGGGAAAATATGCGGAAGCGGAATTATGGCTGTCCAGGGCGGAGGCGGCGGACAAGACTAAAATCGCCAGTGAATACAATCTGGGGCGTATCGCCTTTGAGACCGGCCGCTATGAAGAGGCGGCCCGGCATTTTGAAAAGGTGCTGGCCCGGGACGGCAGTAATGTGATGGCCCTGCGGGCCCTGGCTTATACCCGGATCAAAACCGGTGAAATTGACAAGGCCGAAGCCCTCTACGCCAGGGTCCTGGCCCTGGTGCCGGATAGTCTGGATGACGGTTACAACCATGCCCTGGTGCTTGTCGCCATGGAAAAATACGAGGAGGCGGAGAAACTTCTCTCTTCAAATTCCCTTATCCTGGATGAAAACAGGGACATGCTCCTCCTCCTGGCCCGGACTCAACGAGCCCTGGGAAAGGTGGAGGCCGCGGACACCTATGACCGCTGGCTGAAGGAGGGGGACGACGCCCTTGTCCGCTATGAATACGCCAAGATTCTGGAGGAGGCGGAACTCTACGCCAAAGCCCTGGAAGAATACCAGGCGGTCCTGGTGAATCTCCCCGGCGACAGTGTAAACCCCGCCAAGGCCGATGTCCGCTTTGAACTGGCCCGGATTTTTTTAATTGCCGATACTGAAAACCCCCAGGGGATGGCCGAACTGAGGACCGCCCTGGAGGAGGGTTTTGAGGACCGGGAGGCCCTGGAAGCCCTGGCGGCGGATGAGCGTATTTCCGAGGCGGGGCGGGAGGAAATTCAGGAACTTATCCGGGATAGAGCCGGGAATACACCGGAGGAAACATCCGGGGATACACCTGAGGATGTATCCGAGGATACACCGTAAAACCCGGCGAAATTGCAAAAAAAGATACACGGGGAAGTAAAGTCGCATGGCCAGGTGGCGTTGGTCTCTGTCCACGGTTTACCGCTTTGATGTACAATACCGTCAATGATTGTGTCCATGATTCAGATGATCTTTGAAATTCCCGATGTGGATAACATAAAGGAGAAACGGCGAATCCTCCGCTCGGTAAAGGATAAACTCCAGCGCCGTTTTAATATGAGTGTGGCGGAGGTGGATCTGCAAGATTCCCTTTCCTTCACCCAAATTGGCGGGGCCCTGGTTTCCAATTCCCGAAGCTTTGGCGAGTCCGTCCTCCACAAGGCTTTTGAGATGATCGAGCGGGATGTTCCGGTGAGAATCCAGGATATGAGTATCCATTCCGAGGAATTTTAAATTTTATATAAAAATTAGGGCAGCCGGGCAGGCAAAGCCTGCCTCCCAAAATCGAAGTTTTGGGAAACCTCTAAAACAAAGGAATCACCAATGAAGTTATCGTTTTTTACCCTTGTTCTTCCTGTTTTTGCCGGGATTCTCTGTTCCTGCCTGGGGGTTAAAACGGAAATTGCCGTTAAGGCCGACGGCACGGGGACGATAAACACGGAGTACCGGATCTCCCGGGACTTGATGAATATTGGAGCGCAGGACGGCAATGAAAGATGGCCCGCTGTCCCCCTGGGCCAGGCCGATTTTGAACGGACCCTCGACGGATTGGAGGGGCTTACATTGATTTCTTTTTCTATCAGGGAAGATGGCCCCGATCTGATCTACCGGACGGCCGTCGGCTTTTCAAAGCTGGAAGACATTCTCCCCCTTATGGATTACGGCGGCGGGGCGGTAAGCCTGGTCCAGGGAGAAAAACAATCCCTGCTTCTGAATCTGATACCGGAGGACGCCAAATTGGAGGACCTGGAGCCGGAATTTCTTGCCCTGATGGAAGAGACCTTTCAGGGTTATTCCTTTGCCATAAGCCTGAGCGCCCCTTCCCCGGTGGAAATTCGGGTTAAGGGGGGGAGCCTGCGGGTTGAACAGGGCGGCAGGAAGGCCGGTTTTTCCGTCCCCATGTACGAATTAATTTCCCGCAAAGAACCCCCCACCGTCGAATTTGTATTTTGACCCATGGAAAGTAAAGTAAGGAACAGGGCTGTGCAGGCGGGGGGAATTTACCGGGGACAAAAAAGCCCCGTGGGAGTCCGCCGTGAAGCCGGGGAATAAAAAATGATCTTGTACCCCCTTTATATCGACCCCGGTACGGGGAGTATGCTCTTTTCGATTTTTTTTGGAGTTGCCGCGACCCTGTATTTTCTTGTCCGGGCCCTGATTATCAAGGCGAAACTTATGGTTTCAGGCGGCAGGGGGGCGGTGTCTTCTCCGGAGCGGCCTTACGTTATCTATTCGGAGGGGAATCAATACTGGAATGTTTTTAAGCCCGTTCTTGACGCCTTTGAAAAGCGGAAGACGGCCCTCCTGTACCTTAGTTCCAGCGGGGACGATCCTTTTTTTTCCCAATCGTACCGGCATATCAGGGGGGAATTTATCGGGGAGGGGAACAGGGCCTTTGCCAGGCTTAACCTGCTTTCCGCCCGGGTCGTCCTTATGACAACGCCGGGTCTTGACGTGTACCAGCTTAAAAGATCGAAGTCCGTAGGCCACTATGCCCATATACTCCACGCCCCCAGTGACGCCACCATGTACCGCCTGTTCGGCATTGATTATTTTGATTCGATTCTGTTGACCGGGGATTACCAGGCAAAAGACATCAGGACCCTGGAGATCCAGCGGGGGCTGCCGGAGAAAAAACTTGTTACGGTGGGCTGTAGTTACCTTGACGAATACGCTAAAAAAATAGAGCAAAAAAAGACAGAGCAAAATAGAACAGAGCAAAAAAAGCCAGAACAAAAAATAGAACAGCCCTCCGGGGATGAAGACCATCCCTTTACCGTCCTTGTTTCCCCCTCCTGGGGAAAATCCGCCCTGTTGAGTAAATACGGCGCCCGGCTCCTTGATCCCCTGGTTAAGGCGGGCTGGCCGGTTATTGTACGGCCCCATCCCCAGTCAAAAAAATCGGAGGCGGCGGTGTTGAACAGCCTGGCCCTCCGCTACAGGGACACGGCCAACCTGGAATGGGATTACGAAAGGGAAAATACCGGTTCCCTGGCGCGGGCGGATATTATGATCTCCGATTTTTCCGGCATTATTTTTGATTATATGTTCCTCTTTGATAAACCGGTCATGTACGTTAAGGGGAAAATTGATCTGCGGCCATACGATGCCGGCGATCTGGGGGAAAACCCCGCCGAAGAACTGTGGCAGTTCAGGGTTCTCCGGGAGGCCGGCGTTGAGCTTGGGGAAAATTTCGATACGATATGCGCCGCGATCAGGGGAGCCGCGGATAACCCGGAACTTAAAGCCGCCCGGCGCAGGGCAAAGGAAGAGGCCTGGCAGTACCGGGGAGAGGCGGGGGAACGGATCGCCGGTTTTATGATAAGCGCCGCGGGGGATTGTAATGCTTGACATTCTTTATACCCTTACTATCTTTCCGCTGGTTCAAATAATCGAACTCTGTTTCTTTTTTGTGTACCGTGTGGCGGGCCGCAATCCCGGCGCCGCGCTTTTTGGAGTCAGCCTGGCGGTAAGCGTCCTTACCCTGCCCCTTTATTTCCGTGCGGAAAAATGGCAGGAAGCGGAGCGGGAAATCCAAAAACGGATGGCGGCGAAAATTAAAAGGATTAAAGCGGTCTTTTCCGGTGATGAGCAGTACATGATTCTGTCAACCTATTACCGGCAAAATCACTATCATCCGGTTTATGCGCTGCGGAGTTCCTTCAGCCTGCTTATTCAGGCGCCGTTTTTTATAGCGGCCTATTCGTACCTTTCCCATTTGGACGTATTACAGGGTACGGCTTTCCTTTTTATCCCCGATCTGGGCGCCCCGGACGGCCTTATTTCCATTGGCGGCTTCGGCGTAAATTTTCTCCCCATAGCCATGACGCTGATCAACTGCCTTTCCGGGACTCTCTATGCCAGGGGATTCCCCGTAAAAGAAAAGGCGCAGCTTTACCTGATGGCCGTTGTTTTTTTGGTTTTGCTTTACCCATCGCCTTCGGGCCTGGTGCTGTATTGGACGCTGAACAACCTGTTTTCCCTGGCAAAAAATATTCTGGTAAAGACAAAATTCGCAAAACAGGCGGTGTTTGGCATTCTGTTTACCGCCGCCGCCTGTCTTGATATTTACGTCTTGTTTTTCCACCGCGGCGATCCGCCCAACCGGCTCCTGGCCTGCGCCCTTTTTTCCCTTGTGTTTTTTATTCCCCTGCTGGCAAAACTTCCCGCCCTTGCCGCCGGGGCGCTGGGCGCCAGGGCGCTTATCCGGGACAGGATTTCCAGGCACTGGTGTTTTTTAGCTTCCTCCCTGATTCTCCTTGTTCTTACGGGGCTGGTAATTCCCGGTTCCCTTATCGCTTCATCGGTGGAGGAATTTTCTTTTATCGAAGCCTACGCTTCCCCCTTTCCCTTTATTTTTCATGTTTTACTGCAGGCATCGGGCTTCTTTATCGTTTGGGTCCCCGGCCTGTATTTTCTTTTTTCCGGGCGGATACAGAAGCTGCTTTGCCTTTTGACAGCGGTCCTGTCCCTGGGGGCCTGCGTCAATGTATTTTTGGTCTCGGAAAATTTCGGTTTTCTTACCAATACCCTGATATTCTCCGAACCAAAGTCCCTTTCCGCCGGGAATCCGGGGGCCTACGCCGTCAATCTCGCGGTCCTTGCCCTGGTAACGGCGGCTGCCGTATACCTGATTTTACGGGGAAAAAGGACGGCCCTTTTTTCCCTGCAGGCCATTGCCCTTCTGTCCCTCCTGGGTTTTGGAATCCTGAACCTGGCAAAAATCCACGGTGAATTTACCGCCCTCCGGGACCGGAGGGTAGAGGATGCCCCGGAAATTACCGGGGAAAGCCCTTACCGGCTGTCAAGGCAGGGAAAGAACGTAATGCTTTTCATGCTGGATGCGGCGGTCTCCGGCTATGTGCCCTATATTTTTGAAGAAAAACCGGAGCTGGAACGGAGCTTCAAGGACTTTACCTGGTTTCCCAACTGCGTCTCCTTTGCCAACCACACCCTGGCGGGGGCTCCCCCGTTTTACGGCGGCTATGAGTATACGCCGGAGGCTATAAATCTCCGCGGCAGCGTTCCCCTGGCGGAAAAGCATAAGGAAGCGTATCTGCTGCTGCCCCGCCTGTTTTTGGACGCCGGGTACACAGTTACCGTAACGGACCCCCCCTTTGATAATTATACGATGTCGAATTTGAGCGTATTTTCCGAATATCCTGAGATTCGCGCGGAAAATGTCAGCGGGAAGTATACGTCCCTTTGGCTTAACGATCATCCTGATATTATGGGCATGAACATCGGCAATTTACTCAAGGCAAATTTGATTCGTTTCTCGTTCTTTAAGACCGTTCCCCTTTTTCTTAGATACTTTGTTTATAACGACGGCAACTGGATGGGTACAGAAAACCTGCGGGGCAGCAGAAGTTCTAAGAACGGCTTAACCTATGCTATCATCAACGATTATGCCCTCCTGGATCTGCTGCCCCGGCTTACGTCGGTTGGCGGGGGAGGGGATACCTATACGGCTGTTTACGGGCATCTTCCCCATGATACGGCCCTATTCCAATTACCGGATTATGTTCCTTCCAGTACGGTGAACAACAGGGAAGACGGGCCGGGGGTAAATAATAAATTTGCCAATGACGGCCGTTACCATGTGAACATGGCATCCTTCCTGCTTATGGGGAAATTCATAGAATTTCTAAAAGCGGAGGGAATATATGAAAATACCCGGATCATCCTGGCCGCCGATCATGGCCGGGGCGCCGGCGGCTATGAAAAAGACATACCGCTGCCCGACGGCTCAACCCTGCAGTCCTACAATCCCCTGCTGATGTTCAAGGATTTTGGCCCGGAAGACGGCGGGCCGGGGAAAATGGCCGTTGACGATTCCTTTATGACCAATGCCGACACGGTGTTTTTCGCCCTGAAGGATATAATAGCCGATCCGGTAAATCCCTTCACCAATAAAAAGCTGGAGGCCGGTAAGGCGGAGGGGGTTAAGATCACGACCATCGGGGCCCTAAGCAGTTACCGGCACAGCAAGTACCGCTATCAGATCCGTAAGGGTCAGTGGATGGGGGTACACTCCAATATTTTTGATCCGGCAAATTGGAAGCCCCTGGAAGAATAGGCCCGGAAGCTTATCAGCCAGGGGACCGGGCTTTACTTTTTTCGTTTGTTTTTGGGCGCATTTTTGCGTGCCCGCAAAAACGTATGTGTTTATCACAGCCGGCCCCGCGGCGCGCCCGCCCGCCTAAAGTCGCCCTTGCATTTGGCCGGGATAAATACAGTTGCCCTGCGCCGGGCGGGTGTTACATTTTTTCCTTAACGCGCCCTTACCAGGGCAATTACTTCGCCCCCTGCCGGCCAGGGCGGCCGCAGCCCAAACCGCAGGTTTGGGCTGGAACGAAAACTGCAAAAAAAAAAAAACGGCTTTAATGAACCTTTGAAAGTATCTCCGGGTTATCCGCCACATAATTCAGCACATCGGCCATGATGCCGGTGTAGCCCTTCCCCAGGGCCTTGTACTTTGCCAACACATCAGGCATGAGCCGGAGGGCAACAACCGGGCGGATGTCCTTCTTCTTTTGCGCTGCCCTCAAGGCCGCAAATTCGGCCAGGGCCTCCGGGGTAGAGGGGGGACATTCCGGATCGTATTCTTCGGGATGTCTTTTCGCTTCCCTTGCAGCCTTTATGATCTCCTTAGGTGGCTTTGGTCCAACCCTTGCCGTCGATGCGATAATAGCCATTGCAACTCCCCCGCTCCGCCTTGGTAGCGGTACGCACTGTTATTATCCGCTTGTTTTCCCCGCCCTCTGTATAGACCACGAAAAAAACAGGCCCCACTTTCCCCAGGGTTTACCAGCGTTCTTCCCCGGACGTGTTCCCTTCGCTCCTGTCCAGGCGTTCCAGCCTTTCAGGATCGGAAAGGGGTATTGAGCCACCTCAAAAGACAGACCGCTATGTTTCCGCATATTGGCCGTATTCTTTTCCTCATCCCATTCGATGCCCGGCAGCTTCATGATTAAATTGTATTAGTTCCGTATAGACAACAAACAAAAGACTGCCGACTCTACCGATTGTCAAAAGTGATAATTAGAGTCTGTCCATAATGTAGACACATTATGGATTCGGCATATATGCCGCGACCTCCTTAAAAAACTAATTAATCCCGGCCTGCTTCATAATACTATTGGCTACATGCCTGATCCGTATCTCCCCATCTACCGTGATATTCCTCTCGGTAATGGGGCTGTACCATATCATGATCCCCTCTGCCATGCCGCACAAAATAACAGCCATGGTCTCGTAAAATTTGCCGGATCTTCTTTTCGTATTCAGCTATTACGCAATGACCGCCTGACGTTCCATTTTGAAAAACAGGTGAATATCCACATGGGGTTTTCTGTTTAATTCAAGGAGTTCCGGTGTTGCCATTTTCACCCGGTCAATCAGCGTGTCCAGTGAAGCGTCTTCAAGAATTATGGGAATATCGTCATTAAGGGCGTACCATTTTGACGCTTCCTCATCCCAGTTCAATGAGCCTCCGCGGAGCAGAGCTCCGCGGTATCTTTAGCGTTGCATTGGGTCAAACGGAGGCTCGGTCGTAAGGAAATTTATAATACCGTCTGGTTTAACACCAAATTTTTGTAAACG
>JAIRNB010000398.1 GCA_031258265.1 Treponema sp.
TGAAGGTTTAGCCCTTGAACCCATACGTCAAGCCTATGGAGGGAGGAAAAATTTGTCAATGCACCGCTTGGATCAGAGGGTAATTCTCAGTTTGGGCGCATTTTTTGCTGCCGCAAAAACGTAGAAATTCCTTACAGCCTGTCCCGGAACAAAATTCAGCACGGCCTAGTGTCTCGACAGCAATGAAAATGCAGCTTTGCATCTTGGCGGAAAACCGTATCACGCAGCGAAGCGCAAGGGATTGGAGGGGTTTAGCCACGCCGCAGGCGGGGCCGGAGCGAAGCGGAGCCCCGAAAAGCCCGGTCCGGCGTATGCGCCGGATGCGCCCAAATCCGCAAGTTCAATCGTGTCTGAATACTAGGCTAAAAAAATGCTTCAGGCTACGCCCCAATAAAAAAGCCGGCCAGGAAAACCCAGGCAAGCCGGCGCAGCCTGTTCCGGAACAAAATTCAGCACGGCCTAGGCTAAAAAAACGCTTCAGGCTACGCCCCAATAAAAAAAGCCGGCCGTGAAACACGGCCGGCAATGCCCTTGAGGCATATCGGAAATATAGTGATTTGGGAGGGGAACTATAAGTCCGACATCTTATTTATCGGTGTAACCGGACAATACTTTATACCCAAAAAAACGATTAAAACCCACCGGGCCCCTAAGGGCTTGCCGCCTGGTCCTCCGGCCCCGGTTTAATCCGATTCCGACACCTCAAGATCCACCGCCAGGGCGATGCGGTAGGTCTTCCCCTTCTCCACCCTGACGGTCCTGGTGACGGTATAATCGCTTACCTGGAAACGAAGCTCGTGGGTCCCCGGTTCCACCGGAACGGAACCCTCCACCGGCTCATTATCAAGAAAAAAAGTTGCCCCCTCCGGCCCTTCAAAGATCAAAAGAGGGGTGGGGTCCTGTAATTCGATATTCAAGTCCAAAACCTTGGCCCGTTCCACCAGAAAAAGCCGGTTCTCGTTCCGGTAATCATCGGAGAGGATAAGCAGGTGGTGTTCCCCCTCCTCAAGAAAGAGTTCCTCCGCGCCCTGGTAATTGATAACCAGATCATCCACCAGGAGGGTAAAGGGTCTGTGGGAAAGCTGGGGGGGATAGCGGAAATGCAGACGTACCGCCCCCTCATCCCCCAGGATAGGCTTAACCGAAAGGCGGAAGCTCAACTTTTCCAGCCCTTCGGCCAGGCCCTTAATCGCCGGGGAAAGGCGGAACAGGATTGGAAAAGACGGGGGCGGTACAAGGGAGGAAGAAACCATGGCATAGGGATTGCTCTTTAGGCCGTGCCCCGGACGCAGGGGAATCTGATACACGGCCCGGAGTTTCCCCGGCAGGGGATCATGGAAAAACCTGTTCCCCTTCAGGTCCAGAACCTGACCGGGGACAAAGCCGCCGGTGACATCCGCTTCCCCGGCGGAAAGAGGTCTAAGATCCGAATACGCCAAAACGGCAAGGCTGCCCTGGTAGGGAAGCCACTCGGCGGGGGCCGTCAACTCCAGCTCGATACCCCGGAAAAAACGCCAATTTTCCCCCAGAGAAACGATGACCGATCCGTTGTAGGGAAGATTCAGGGAGGGCGTTTCCTCCAGGGAAAGCTCCAAAAGCCCCTGGGGCTGAACCCGGAACTCCTCGGCGCGAACAGGGAGGACGGACAAAAAACAAAGGGATATGACAACAAAGACCCTATATGCGGCCTTCATTCGGATTTCCACCTTTTCCGGCAAACCGGCCTTACCTGAATAGATGTTTTCCCGGATCCTGGGCCCTGCCGTTTTTTCTAAGTTCAAAATGAAGATGCGGCCCCGTAGACTGGCCGGTTGATCCAACTTTACCTATCAGACTACCGGATCGGAGTTCCTGGCGCAAGACTACGCTGATTAGGGAAAGATGACCGTAGAGGCTTACCCAGTCGTCCCGGTGTCGGACAACGACGTAGTTTCCGTAAATTGCGTCAAAACCGGTTTCAGTTACCAGCCCTTCCGCCGCGGCAAAAACGCTGGTCCCCTCCGGCGCGGCCAGGTCCAGCCCCTCGTGGACCCGGAAACGGCCGGTTACCGGGTTGATCCGGGGACCAAAGGCGCTGGTGAGGGTGAAATTCCGCAGGGGAAACCGGAAACCCCGGTTAAGGAAAAATATCCGTTCCGTGGGGCTAAAATCATCGCCGGGGAAAAAACGGAAAAGGCCGGCATCCCCGCCCAGGCGGATTTCTTCCCCCTCCCGGCCTGAACGGGCGGCGGCCACGAGCCGTTCAAGATCGGAATCCGGTTCCAGGGGGACAAAAATCCCCGGAATTGAAGGGAGAAGCATCTCCTCCGCCAGGGGAGGATGGGGCAGCCGGTTGAGGGTGGCAAGGCTGGAATAGGGTATATTACAGCGGGCGGCCAGGGAGAGGAGATCCTCCCCTTCGGCAGGGATATAACGGTAGACCGTAAGGGCCGCCGCCCAGTTCCCCTCCCCGCCGCCGGTCCTGGCAGGACCAAAGAGCCGCCTGCGGGAATTTTCCACATCCTCCTGGTACTGGACAAAGCCCAAATCCCGGTTATCCAGCCGGGAAATAAGGGGCAGGATTCCCGGGGAGCCGGCAGCCTCCTGGGCGGAGATTGGGGACAGGGACAAAAAAAGGGCAAGGATTAAACCCTGCCCCGTCAAAAGAAACCGCGCCAAAACCCCTATTGGGAGATGGCTTCCACCGGACAGGCCCCGGTGCAGGCGCCGCAGTCCACGCATTTTTCGGGATCTATCCAGCGTTTCCCATCCTTTTCGGAAATTGCCGCCTGGGGACATTCAGCCTCGCAGGCGCTGCAATTGACACAGGCGTCAGAAATTTTGTAAGCCATAGTATACCTCTCTCCATAAGCTTTAATTCAAACTACTATAGGGGAGAGAAAATAGCAAGTCTAAGAAAGCATTGATTTATTCAATCGGGAATAAATCAGTGCTGCTTTAACGCCTTGTACCGGCTGCCCGGAGGGGGTTCAATTATGCTTTTTATCGGTATTCCCTTTTCAATAGCCCTGCTGGGGGTAATCGTATATATTGCCCTTTCCCGTAAATCCTCAAAGGCCCTCCGGATGACCGCCCTGGCGGCCCTGGCCGCTATTATCCTTTCGGTGCTGATCTGTACCGTCATAATCTTTGCCGGCATGGGATTTACCGGCAAAGAACCGGTAATGCCGGACTTCCTTGCCGTAGAACCGCTGCCCGACGCCCCCCAGGGGAATTCCCTTGTCCTTTTCCTCCTGGCGGTCTTTATCATTGCCTTTTTAGGGGTGGTGATCCTCCTTTCCCTGCGGGAGCGGAAGCGTCAGCAGAATCATTCCTCGTAAAGCATGACGCTTTGGTCGCCCCGGGCCAGTTTGCGGACCACGCAGGACAGGGAAAAGTTAATTACAAAGTAAATCAGCGCGATAAAACAGTACAGCACAAAAACATGGGCGCTGGTGATCGGCGTATTCCGGGAAATAACCCCCATCAAATTCTTCGTGTTAAAAAAGAATTCCGCGATGGCGAACTGGGCAAAGAACGAGGTGTCCTTAATGGTGGTGATGATCTGGCTCATCAGGGAGGGGACTATCCGGGCAAAACATTGGGGCAGCACGATGTAACACAGGCTTTGAAAGAAACTAAAGCCCTGGGACCGGGCGGCCTCGAACTGGCCTTTGGCTATGGAGTTAAGCCCTCCCCGGACAATTTCCGCGATGACCGATGAGGTGTACAGGGTAAGACCCAGGGAACCGCGGATAAGGTAGGTGCCAAAGGGCAGCATGAACACACAGATAAGAATCCACAAAAGCAGGGGGGTACTGCGAAATATTTCGATATAGACCGAGGCAATCCGTCCCAGGAGCCGTTTTTCATAGTTCCGGCAAAGGGCCAAAAAGGTCCCAAGAATAACACTCAAAAATACGGTGGAAAGGGATACAAGAAGGGTAGTCCGCAGGCCCCAAAAAATGAAACGGAGGTTGACGGGGGTAAAAATATCCTTGAATATCTGGGCGCTCATGACCCTGCCTCCGGGTTTTCTTCCGGGTTCCGCCCCGGCGCATCGGCCCGGCTATCCCGGCTCTTTATCCGCATTTCATGACGCCGGGCCCAGTTGACCAGGGGGAAACAGAGGATAAAGTAGAAAACCCCGGTAATAAGATAGGCGGGGCCATAACTCAGAGTTCCGTTGCTGGCCCAGGAATCGGCCCGGTACATCAGATCCCCCCCGGCAATGAGGGCCAGGACCGAGGTATTTTTAATAAGATTCACCGCCTGATTCCCCAGGGGGGGCAGTACGATGATAATGGTCTGGGGCAGGATGATGTACCGCATGGCCTGGACATAAGAAAAACCCTGGGAACGGGCGGCCTCCATTTGACCCTTGGGAATGGAGGTGATCCCCGCCCGAAACACCTCCGCCACGTATGCCCCATGGTATACCCCCACGCAAAGCATACCGATGAGAAATACGTCCAACTTAACCCCCACATAGGGAAGGGCGTTATACACAAAAAACACCTGCACTACCAGGGGGGTGTTTTGGAAAATTTCAACATAAATACGGGAAAGAATTTTGAGGGGCCGTAAACCCGATGTGGAAAAAAGGCCAAAGATAATACCCAGGATAAGGGCCAGAAGAAGGGCGAGGATAGAAACCAGGATGGTGATACCGAATCCCGCAAGGAATTCCGGCGAGGCCATAAAAAGCCGCTGCCAACGCCAGAGAGCAAAGGGACCGGAATTAAAAAAATCAAAAACCGCCTGCAAATAAAAACCCCGCCGCTATTTCGGGTCCATCCACGGTGAACACATCATGGACAGACTGCCTGAAAGATTCGATATACGAAAAAGATACGCAAAAGGCCGGACCCGGCGGGTTTCCCGGATAAAAATCCGCTTATCCCCGGGGCCGGTCCAAAGTAAAGCTGTAGACTCCGGTATCTACCTGATCGATTAAATAAAGGCCGTATTTTTACAGGTCGTATTTTTTGATCAGATTATCAATAGTACCGTCGCCCAGCCATTTGACGATAAGGCCGTCAACCCAGGAGGCCAGATTCTTGTTGGAAAGCTTGCTGGCGATTCCATAGGGCTGGGGGGAATAGGTATCGGGAAGGAGCCCCACGGAGGCGTCCAGATAACCCCGGAGAATAGCCTTGTCCACGGAGAAGGCGTCTACCCGGCCGGAATCAAGGGCAGCCTTGATCTCAGGATAGGTGGCAAACTCGGCAAAATTTACTTTAACACCCAGGGGGGCGGCGCCGTCTTCAATAGCCTTGCGGCTGGTGGCGGACTGGGCAACCCCGATAGTCTTACCGTTAAGGTCTTTAAGCCCGGTATAACCGGCGGCCTTCTTGGTCAAAAGCCCCACCCCGTCGGTGTAATAAATTGACGAAAAGTTATAGGTAAGTTTCCGTTCCTCCGTCACCGTGAAGGTGGCAATAACAAAATCGATGTCCCCATTATCCAGCAGGGGCCCCCGGGTCTTGGCGGTTACCGGGGTAAAGGCCACCCGGTTTTCGTCCCCGAAGATCTCTTTAGCCAGGAGCTTCGCCATATCGATCTCCAGGCCCTCGTAATGTCCTGTATCGGGATTGAGCAAACCGAAACCGGGAACATCGGACTTTACCCCCACCTTGAGGAGTCCCGCCTTGACGATCTTATCAAGATCGGCGTTTCCCGTACTCTGGACCGCCGGTCCCTGATCCTTTTTCCCGCCGGCAAATACAGCGCCGGTTACTGCCGCCAGAATTAAAGCCGCGCAAATGAACTTCTTCGCCGTCTTCATCCTGTTACCCCCTGTTAGCGTAAAATTTTGCTTAAAAAAGCACTGGTGCGCTCATTCTTTGGATGTTCAAAAAACTCTTCCGGGGGCCCTTCTTCCACCAGGGCCCCGTTATCCATAAAAATTATCCGGTCGGCCACCTGCCGGGCGAATCCCATTTCGTGGGTTACCACCACCATGGTAATCGATTCTTTGGACAGCCGGATCATCACATCCAGAACTTCCTGTACCATCTCCGGGTCCAGGGCGCTGGTGGGTTCGTCAAAGAGGAGTATCTTCTGCCGCGTAGCCAGGGCCCGGGCAATGGCAATACGCTGCTGCTGGCCCCCGGAAAGGGTGGACGGGTACTTCTTGGCCCTATCCCGCAGGCCCACCACATCCAGGTAATGATAGGCGATCTCCTCCGCCTCCGCCCTGCTCTTTTTTTGAAGCTTGACAGGGGCCAACGTGATATTTTGAAGGGCCGTCATGTGGGGATACAGGTTAAACTGCTGAAAGACCATGGCGCAGTAGGCGCGGACAAGGCGGGTATGGTTACTGTGCATAAGAAGCTCGCCGTTAAGGTACACTTCCCCATCGCTAGGTTCCTCCAGGGCGTTGATGCAGCGGATGAGGGTGCTTTTACCGGAGCCGGAAGGCCCGATAATAGTAACTTTTTCCCCTTCCCGGACGTGTAAATTGACTTCTTTAAGGGCTTGAAGAGTCCCAAAGAACTTGTTTACCCCCTTCATCCGGATCATCCCACCCTCCTTGCGGCTCCAAACCCAAACTAAAACCCCGTCCCCTCAGCTTCCGGGACACTATCGTTATCCTCCCCGGTATATCATAAGGCAAAAATCCTACGGTACGGTACTTTCGTCCCGCCATATTCGAATAAACATACAAAAAACTGCAAATTTATGCAATACGCGGGTTCTTGTAAGATTCCGGCGTTCCGTTTTATAGTATGGGCCGGTATGGGCCGTTGAGCTTGTTCCAAAAGCCGAAGTTTTGGAACAGCCCGTTCCCAAAACCCGCTTGGTTTTGTGAAAAATTCTTGTTTTGGAGGCAGCTATGTCCAATCCGGCCATCGACGCTATTTTTACGCGCCGTTCCGTCCGGGCCTACACGGCCCAAAAAGTGGATAATGAAACCGTGGATCTTCTGGCCAAAACGGCCCTGGCCGCCCCCAGCGGCAGCAATTCCCAGCCCGTGAACGTGATCGTGGTCCGCGACAGGGCCCTTATCGGGGAGGCGGAAAAGGCGGTAATCGCCTACTTTGTAAAAACCGGGGAAAGCGCCGTGGTGGACCGCATCAAGTCCCGAAACAACAAGGTCTTCTATGATGCCCCAGTATGCTTTTTCCTGGCGGTTAAGAACAAGGCCAGTACCGATACGGGAATCGCCGCGGAGAATATCAGTATCGCCGCCACCGCCCTGGGGCTTGGCAGCATTATCCTGGGCCTCCCTAACGTGATCTTTAACGATCCTGAAACCGCCGCCTACTGGAAAGGCAAGCTGGCTTTCCCCGAAGATTACGAATTCGGCCTGGCTGTGGCCGTCGGTTACGCCGCCGGTACGGGGAAACCCCACGACATTGACTTAAAGAAGATCAGCTATATAGATTAAACCCCAAAAGATTAAAAGGCCCCTCCCCTCCCCCAGGGGACCGGCCTTTGCCTTTTTGGTTGTTTTTGGGCGCATTTTTGCGTGCCGGGCACGCAAAAACCGGGCTATCGCTGCAATTCCTCAGCCCGCCTGCGGCGGGCTTCCGGTATTTCCGCTCTAT
>JAIRNB010000112.1 GCA_031258265.1 Treponema sp.
AATGAACCTCCTCGCCCTAAAGGGCGAGGTATCGTGTAAGCGTTGCATTATTCACGAGGTTCGTTCTGTAAGGAAATTATTTACTTGTGGGGTCTACTACCAATTCTTTGTTGGTGTTACCAATTTTAACCGCCCTAAAGCTCCCCCGCGAGCCCTCCCTCGCGCCAGCGAGTTCTTAGCGGGTTCTTGGGTATTAGACCCCACTGCGAATAAATCAGTGCTGCTTTAATGTCCCTCCCGCGTATTTGTGGAGGGTTTTTCGTACCGCCCCTTTTCCCGCCAGGAATTCGGCAAAGTAGGATTCTATTCGTTCCCCCAGCCCCGCCTTGTACAGGTCAAGGGCGAAAATTTTACTGTTGGAAAGGATGTTCTTTAGTTTTCCCGCCGCCGTGGCCGGTTCCCCAAGCTTTACCCCGCTAAGTTCGGAACGAAGAGCGGGGAGCAGGGGGTCCGGGCTGGGCTCAAAGGGGTCCCCCCCGTCATCGAGGCCCAAAAGGTAGCGGCACCAGGCGGCGATAACCAGGGGAATAAGGGTAAGTTTTTGTATATCAAGATCATCCCTGGCCGCATAGAGTTTGAGGGTCTCCCCAAAACGGATTCCCAGCTTTTGGGATGTATCGGTGGCGATACGCTGGGGGGTATCGGGGATATTGGCGTTGGGGAGCCGCCGGGTAAGAACCTCCTCGATAAAATCGGCGGGGTTTATGATGCGGGGATCGGTAACTACAGGCATCCCCTCGTCATAGCCGATCTTCCGCGCCAGGGCCGCCAGGTCCGGGTCTTCCATTTCCGCCGCGATGGAGCGGCAGCCCAGGAGGCAGCCGAATATGGCAAGGGCCGTATGCAGGGGGTTAAGGCAGGTACAGACTTTCATCCGCTCTACCATGTCCACGGTTTGACGATCCGTAAAGTAGACCCCCGCTTTTTCCAGGGGGGGCCTGCCGTTGGGGAAAAGGTCCTCTATTACCAAATATTCGGCTTCCTCGGTATTTACAAAGGGGGCGGTAACGGAGTTTTTGGCGGTTTTAATCAAGTCCATGCCGCTGAACACCGTCTCAAGCTGTTCCTTTACCCGTTCCGAAGGGTAGGGGGTGATCTTATCGATCATGCTCAGGGGAAAAGAAACTTTTGTCCCGCCGGAAAGCCAGTCCACAAAACCCTGCTCCAGATGGCCCCGGCTCTGCCATTCCTTGGCCACGGTAAGGACCGCCTCCTTAAGCCGGTCCCCGTTGTGGGAAAAGTTGTCGGTACTCAGGAGGGCGAGGGCGGTGCCCCCGGCCCGCCAGCGTTCCCAGCAGAGGGCGCAGAGTTTGGTCATGGCATGGACCGGGGCAGCCTTTCCCGCGTCGAATTCTTTAAGAATCTCCGGCCGGAAGCCGCCGTCCATGGCCCGCAGATCGTAGCCTTTTTCGGTGATGGAAAGGGATACCACCTGAAGGGAGGGGGCGCGGAAAATCTCCTTGAGCCTGTCCCAGGCATCCGTATCGGCGCTGTCGGCGGCTATGGCCTCGGTAACGCTGGCGATCAGTTCCTTTTCCAGGTCCCCGTTGGCCTTCATCACCACCCGGAGGCCCAGATTATCGTGGGGCCGGTAAACCCTTTCGATGATCTCATAATCAAAGGGTTCAACGGCGATTATCCCTTGGCCGGCGGCCCCCATCTCCAGGAGTCGCTGGGCCAGGGCCGAATGGTAGCCCTTGAAAAGGTTGCCGGAACTGAAATGCACCCAGACCGGGGCCTGCCGGGTTTTTTCCCGTACCACGCCGATGTCAAAGGCCGGTACATGGACCCCCGCCTTTTCAAATTCCCTCTGTTTTTCCCGCAGGCAGCGCATTGTTAATTCAAGCATATCTCCCCCCCCTGGCAGTTTACCGTACTTTACACATAAACTTTTAAATTTAGGAGCCCTTGGGACGGGTTCCCTATACAGCTTTCGGCTTTTGTTACAGCCCAAACCTGCGGTTTGGGCCGCGCGCGCCCTGCCCCGGTTAAAACCGGGGCGCATTTTTCAATTTGGGGGCATACGGAGGCGCTACGCGAAGCCACATTGGTCTAATTAGCAAGCTACGCTTGCTTTAATTGCGCGAGGGATTGGAGGGGGCGCGAAGCGCGCCACCGCAGTCCCGCCTGCGGCGGGTCGAGGAGGCCGGAGCGGAGCGGAGCCCCGGAAAGCCCGGTTTTTGCGTGCGGGGCACGCAAAAATGCGCCCAAAACAAACGAAAAAGGAAACGCCGGTCCCCTGGGGACAGGAAGGGGGCTTACACGAAGCGCGGCAAACCACTAACTCCGGTAGCCTGGGTCAATTTTTTTCAATTCCGAAAAGGTGTCGATCTCCATAATGTCCTCAAAGGTACATTCCCGGACTTCAACTTCATACTCTTTATTAAAATATTCCAGGGCTACCTGATCCCAGTACCGTTCCTTGCCGCCGGGCATTTCGTATACCTGCCGTATATGTTCCGCCAGTTTAGCGCCGTCCACGGCGTTCCAGTAGGAAATGCCAAACATGTGGTGGCAATTGCGGCCCCCCACCCGGAGTTTGGTGATTACCCCGTTTTTTGTTTCAAAGCACCAGTCGTCGGTCCTTTCGGCGGGCACCCCTAGGTAGTTGCTGGCGTACTGGTACTTTGTTATGAGGCGGGGGTTCCTCAGCAGCAAATCGGATTCCAAAACATAGGTGTTCTGCAGCAGGTAGCGGGCGCAGAGGGCGGAGGAAATGTTGTTGGATTCGTTGTACAGGGGGTTTTCCAAAAAGCTGATGGCGGGGTATCTGTACAAAAGCTGATCAAACTGTTCCCCCAGGTAGCCCCGGACTATAACGATGTCCCGAATCCCCACGGCCGTAACTGCATCCAGGAGGGTGTCGATGATCCGCGTACCCTTGACCCGGACCAGGGGCTTGGGGGTGTTCAGGGTGATGGGAACCAGCCGGGAACCGAATCCCGCGGCAAGAAAGACCGCCCGTTTTACCCGGAAAGGCTCCAGGGCCTGGATGCCCCGGGGGCTGATCCGGGGGGGCTCCCGGTTTTGTTCCACCAGAGAGGCTTCGGCAAGCTGGGCCAAAATCTTGTTCACCGTCCCCACCGAAAGGCCGGTCCCTCTGGCTATGCCCCGCTGTGTCAGGGGGACTTCCGTGGATTCCAAAAAAGTCAGGACATCAAACTGGGACCGGGACAGATCCATTACCGTTCCTCCCGGATTTTTATACCCTTTTGCCCCAGGTAGATCAGGCATTTCATCGTAAAATTGCAGGCCAGGATGAGGAGGGAGACAAAAGCCGCGGCTTCCAGGAAGAGCTGGGCTTCAAATTGGGTGATCATCAGGGAAACAGGTTTGTTCCGGACGGTATTCAGGAAGGAGACTGCGGATATGGTCATCATGGAATTCACAAAAAAATAGGAAACCATTTCAAGGATGGTTATTCTTGTCTGGGGGATAAGCACGTCCCGCAGTATACGGAACCGGCCTATGCCCAGGGTAAGGCCCACGTCCTCCAGGTTCCGGTTGAGTTTACCCAGGGAGTTGTAGGCCATAAGGTAGGGCGATGCCAGAAAATGCACGGTATTTACCAAAATAAGCATGGACAGGGTACCGTAGATGAAGGAGCCCTTAAAAAAGAGTACATAGGAAAGTCCCAGGACCAGGCCGGGGATGGCCAGGGAGCTGATGGAGATAAGATGCAGCGCCTTGGAACTTTTACCCGGACTGCGGGCGGTAAACCAGGCGAGGGCATAGGACAGAACCGTCCCCAGCGCCGAAACCCCGCAGGCGATGATCAGCGAATTGGCCAGGTATCTGCCGGCCCCCATGTCCATGGTTTTGGCGATGTTTCCCAGGGAAAAGGACATTTCATCGGGATAGCGTACTACAAAGCTGAGGATCACAAATACCACGATGGGCAGGGCAACCAGGGCGCAAACGAGGGTACAGTAGCCAAAGGCAAAGCCGTCCCGGACCGGACTTCTTTGCCCGGTTTTTTCCTGGGCCACAAAATTCTGGTTTCCCCGGTCCCTGGCCACCAGGTCGAACACGAAGGCGATCACCGCGGGGATGAGGAGAAAGGCGCCGATTACGCTGCCCCGGCTGAAGTTGAGAAGTCCAATCACCTCCTGGTACATCAGGACCGGCAGGGTGGTAAAGCGGCCCCCTATCATCAGGGGCACCCCGTAGTCGGTGAAAATCAGGGTAAAGGTGGCGAACACAACGGAAATCAGGGGTTTTCGTAAATAGGGAAAGGTGATGGAAAGGAACTGGCGGCTCCGGGGGATGCCCAGCACCGCGGCGGCCTCGTAGGGGGAGCCGTCCTCGTATTTCAGGATGTCCGCCAGCATGAGGAAGGCCACGGGAAAGGCATACAACACCGAACCCATGACGACGCCCTTAAACCCATAAATCGCCCCCCCAAGCCCCAGCAGCCGGGTAAGAACGCCGTTGGAGCCCAGGAGTATCACCAGCCCCATGCCGTGGGAGATCGAAGGGATCAGCATGGGCAGGGTGACAATGACGCTGAAAACCCCCCGGAACCGGATGGCGCTGCGGACCACGCAGAGGGCAAAAATATAGGCGACAAGGATGGAGATGAGGGTCCCCGTGGCCGCGGCCAGCGCCGAGTTTACCAGGGACTGCCTGAACCTGGCCGAAGCGACGATCCCTGCCAGGTCCGCGTCTGCCAGATTCATAAGCATGCTCAGGAGCGGGCCGACGACGCTTATCAAAAGAAAGGCCGCCAGAAAGAGCTTTGTCAGGGCGGAACGGCGGGAGGGGGCGCCGCTATTGGGATACCTTGACATATTTAACCAGGGAATCGATTTTAAGCTGCAGGTTGTCGATGACGAATTCCCGGACAAAGGAATCCGCGGGGTGTTTGATGATGTTTTCCGGGGTATCCAGTTGGTGGATGATCCCCCGGTCCATCACCATGATACGGTCCGAAAGGGCAAAGGCTTCTTCCTGATCGTGGGTAATATAGACAATGGTGGAATGAAACTGTTCCTGGATTCGTTTAATCTCCTTGCGCAGGAGCAGCCTGGTTGCCGCGTCCAGGGCGGACATGGGCTCGTCAAAGAGAATGATCTCCGGGTTCATCGCCATAGTCCGGGCAATGGCTACCCGCTGCTGCTGGCCCCCGGAAAGTTTATGGGGCTTCTTGTGGATATGCTCGCTAAGCCCCACCTGCCCGATAATATTCTCCGCGGCGGCGCGGGCGGTGGCGCGGGTTTCTCTATGCACCCTCAGGGCGTATTCCACATTACCCAGGACCGTCATATTCTGAAACAGCGCATAATTCTGGAACACGATGCCCATGTTCCGTTCCGCCGGAGGGGTCCGGGTAATATCCCTGCCATCCTTTATGATGGTTCCGGCGGTCGGCGGGAGCAGGCCAATCAATATCCTCAGAATCGTTGTTTTGCCGCAGCCCGAGGGCCCCAGGATAGAGAGAAATTCCCCTTCCCTAACGGTAAAACTAACGCCGTGAAGCGCCTCCTGTTTGTTAAAAACCTGGGTTAGATCCCGGACTTCAAGCTTATCGCCCATTTCCCCCCGCCTGGCAGTTTTATTAAAGTTGTTCAAAAATTTCAGTTTTTGAACAACAACCGCTTAAAAATAACAAAAAAACATGGATTTTGTTAGAAATCCGTGTTTTTTTGGGAGACTTGTGAAAGAACCAACCGGGTTCTTGAACAAGTCCATTGTCTAATATTTCCACTTTGCCAGAAGCCGTTCCTTTTCCGCTAAATCGTTGATCCCCCGCATATCCATGTAGGGAATGTTTTTTGGATAATTGGGGATAGTGTTTACCTGGTCCTTAAAAACCGGTTCCGGGCAGTACAGGTCCTTGTCCTCCCGGACCAGGGTGGTCATGGCAAACTGAAAAACCTCCCGCACGATGGGCCGGGTTTCCTTCCCCTTAACGATACCCATGCCGGTAGTCACGCTGGGCGCCCCCTCCTTAAAAAAGAGCATTTCAAAGGCGGCGCCCCGGTTGTTGATCGCCTCCGTGGCGGTAATGGTCATACCCAGGCCAATAAGGGCCTCCCCCTGGATAAGGGCGTTCACCGGGCCGGAGCCGGAGGTGGTAAACTGGAGTACGTTTTCCGCGAAACCGTCAAAGTAGGCAAAAGCCGCGTCCTCCCCCCAACTGTTGATAAGCCCCTTGAGGAACATATAACCCGTGCCGGAAGTTTTGGGGTTAGGCATGGAAAGAAGCCCCTTGTACTGGGGCTGCAGCAGTTCCTCAAAAGACGAGGGAACCGGGATACCCTGATCTTCCAGCCGGCTCCGGTTGATAACCACCGCGCCGGAAGATTTATCCCAGGGCAGGTAACGGTGATCCTCCGGCACCAGTTCGGGAAGGAACTCCGACAGGTCGAAATCGGAAAGGTCGGCCAGCACATCCTTGAGCCCCTCCAGATAGGCGGTTTCTAGGTTAAGAATAATATCCGCCTCTGTGGAAGTCCCCTCGGCCTTGAGCTTTGCCGCGTGGTTCCCCGTGGAAAGTACCTGCAGCACAATGTCATAGGAGGGAAATTTTTCCTTCAAAAGCTGCTGCATGTGTTCGGTGCGAAAATCCTCGGTGCTGGTGTAGATGATCACCTGCTTATTTTCCTTGGGGGCGCAGCCCCCCAGCGCCAGGAGCAAAGC
>JAIRNB010000207.1 GCA_031258265.1 Treponema sp.
CCGGTCGGGAGAAAAAAAGGTGCCCGGCACATCCAGAAAACCCAGAATCCCGTCCCGGCTGCAGAGGCCGCAGGGGGCCGCCACATTGTGGGAAGTAAAAAGCCCCACGGGCATCTCCACCTCTATCATGTTATGGTCCGCCGGGAGACTTGGGGGGCTAAAGGAGATGAGAAATTCTTTATACCGGGCGCTGCAAACCTTCTGGCCCCCCTTGACACCGTTGGCGCTGTGGCTGTTGATAAGCCCCGCTTCCTCCAGGGCCAGGATGCTGGTGGCCGCGGTGGACTGGGGTATGCCAAGTTTCCTGGCGATCCCGGTGACGTTAAGCTCCTGATTCTGGAGGAGTTCCAGAATCCTAAGGCGGACTCCGGAACTGAGGGACCGTAAGAGCTTGCCGTCCCGGGAAGAATCAATGATCAGGGCCTGGGATCTGCTGGTTTCCATAATGACCAATCCACTTTAAAAAATTTTGTACACAATAATCCGCATTACACATACAGCGGCTAAGGCGCTTTGCCCTGTCCGGTCTCCAGCATTCCCGCGATAATACCCCTGATCCTTTCCGCCAGGGATTGTTTCCGGTCATCCGCGGCAAGATCCGCCGTGGGGATGGGGGGGCCAAAGGAGATACCCACAGGGCCGGGGACGATACGGTAACTCCTCTCAAAAACATTGTAACTGCCGGACAGGGCCACCGGCACGATGGGGGCGGAGGCTTTGGTGGCAAGCTTGAGGGAACCGGGATGGAAGGGCAGGAGTCCCTGGCCCCGGCTCCGGTGGCCCTCGGGGAAAATGATCATCGCCCCCCCGGCCTTGATCTGATCGATACCCCTGTTAATGGCCTTTAACGCATTCCGTATGTTCTTCCGGTCGATGAAGGACCCCCCCAAAAGGACGATCCACATATTGAGAAAGGGGATAAAGGACAGTTCCTTTTTTGCCACAAAGCCAAAGGGCCGCCCCGCATAGGCAAGGATAAGGAGAATATCAAAAATACTGCCGTGGTTGCTGACAAAACACATCCCCCCCCTGGAGGGAATATTCTCCCTGCCCTTGACGGTAATTTTACACCCTGTCAGGGCTATGATGAACCGGGCCCAGCCCTGGGCTATCCGGTACATCATAAGGGAAGCCGGTTTCCGCAGGCCCAGGCCGCTAAGGATTAAAGTCAGCGCCCCAAAAGGCGTCAAGACCAGCATGGCTAAAACCACGGGAACAAAGATCAGGACAGTTTTAATCAGGGACAAAGCGGAACCTCCTGTCAATTTTTTCCAGATCCCTCCGTGCCGCTTCGCTGCCGTTCCAGAGTATCCCGTGGATACCAAGCTTTCCGGCTTGTTCCACATTATCAGGAAGATCGTCAAAAAAGACAATCTCGGAGAACCCGCAGCCCAGGCTCTCCCGCAGCTTTTCATAGATACGCCGTTCGGGCTTGACGGAATTGACTTCACAGGAAAAAACCGCCGCATCGGTCTCGCCAAAAACAGGAATGCTTTTCCGGGCCCAGGCCAAAAAATCATGGGGCATGTTGGAAAGAATACCCAGGGCAAAGCCCAGTTTTTTTACATCCCTCATCAGGGCCACCGTGCCGGAATCTATCCGCTTCCATCCTTCCGCGTCGGTTTCGGCTATCTTCGCCAAAAGCGAATCGTCTAAAAAAATCCCCCTGTCCTCCAGCAGGGTCCGGTAATAACTTTTACCGTCAAAGGCCCCCCGGTCATACTCGTTCCGAAATTTCCGTTCCAGTTCCGTCAGCGTTTCCCCGGAGAGCCCTGTCATGGCGGAAAGGGTCCTTCGGTTTTCTTCCGAAGGGGGAAAACAGATCACCTTTCCAAAATCAAAAACCACCGCCCTTATTCCCATCATAAACTCCTGTTCCGCAAAGGCTTATCCCGCCAAGGCCGCCATTTTTTCCCGAATAAACTCGCTCTTTTCCTTGAGTCCGATATTCCCCGTATGGAGGATCAGCACATTGGGGGAAGCGGGGTCCAATTTTACCTTGCCCGCCGATTCCTTCATAAGCCTGATAAGCCGGTCCACATTAACGCGGGAGACCCGTCCGAATTCCACCCGGACCAGCCCTCCCCTTTCCCGCAGGGAAGAGACCGCGATTTCCCGGCAGATAATTCGGATCTCCGCCAAAGCCAAAAGGCTTGCCGCCTCATCGGGCAGGGGGCCAAAGCGATCCAGCATCTCCGCGTAAAGTTTTTCCAGCTCATCCTTTTCCCGGATGGAGGCAATTTTCTTATAGACCTCCATTTTTTCCTGGGCGGAATCAATATAGGTATCGGGAATAAAACCGGAATACTCCAGTTCCAGCAGCGTTTCCGGTTCTCCTTCGTAGTTTTCGTCTTCCAGGCGCTTTATCGCCTCGTCCAGGAGGTGAAGGTACAGGTCAAAACCCACGGAGTAGATGTCCCCGCTTTGCTCCCGGCCTAAAAGATTCCCCGCCCCCCGGATTTCCATGTCCTTCATGGCGATCTTGAAGCCCGAACCCAGTTCAGTAAAATCGGAGATGACCTGGAGCCGCTTCATTGCCACCTCGCTAAGGGCCTTGTCCCGGGGATAAAAAAGATAGGCATAGGCCACCCGGTCCGATCTGCCCACCCGGCCCCGAAGCTGGTAGAGCTGGGAAACCCCGTACATATCCGCCCGGTCAATGATAATAGTGTTTACGTTGGGAATATCAATACCGTTTTCGATTATCGTGGTGGAGACCAGAATATGAAAACCGCCGTGGATAAAACGGTGCATCACATCCTCCAGGTCCTGGGGGTCCATCTGTCCGTGGGCGGTTTCCACCATCATCTCCGGCACCAGCCGTTCAATTTTAATGCGGGTCTCGTGAAGGCTTTCCACCCGGTTATGAAGAAAGAATATCTGTCCCCCCCGTTCAACTTCCCGCCGGATGGCGGCGGCGATCCGGTCCTCGTTCCATTCTTCAATAACAGTTTCGATGGGATGCCGGTTCATGGGGGGCGTGGCAAGGAGACTCATGTCCCGAATCTTAAGGAGACTCATGTGGAGAGTCCGGGGGATAGGGGTGGCGGAAAGACTAAGGCAGTCCACATTGGTTTTAAGCTCCTTAAGCCGTTCCTTGTCCTTGACGCCGAAACGCTGTTCCTCATCGATCACCAGCAGCCCAAGATTCTTAAAAACCACATCCTTCTGGATGATCCGGTGGGTACCCACAAGAATGTCTATCTGCCCATGCCGCAGTTCTTCTAATATTTTTTTTATTTTCCGGCGGTCCACAAACCGGGAAAGCATGGCAAGCTTTACGGGGAAACGGCTGAACCGTTCCTGAAAATTCTCGTAATGCTGTTCCGTTAGTATCGTTGTGGGCGCCAGAAAAGCTACCTGCTTCCCCCCCATTACCGCCTTAAAACAGGCCCGTACCGCCACCTCGGTCTTGCCATAACCCACATCCCCGCAGACCAGCCGGTCCATGGGGTGGGGGCTTTCCATATCCTGCTTTATTTCCTCCACACAGCGGAGCTGGTCTTCCGTCTCGTCAAAGGGGAAGGCCGCCTCGAACATGGTCTGCCATTCGCTGTCTCCGGGAAAGGGGAAACCCGGGGCGGCCTTGCGTTTTGAATACAGGGCAATGAGACGTTCCGCAATATCCTCCACCGATTTTTTAACCCGCCCCTTACGGGCCTCCCAGCTTTTAGAGCCCAGGGTGTCCAGCCGCGGGGGATTTCCCTCATTTCCGATATAACGCTGTACCAGGTTTACCTGCTCAATGGGGACAAAAACAGTTTCCTCCCCCAAATATTCCAGTTTGATGTAATCCCGCTCATAGCCCAGGGCCTTGATCCGCTCAATCCCCTTGAAAAGGCCGATACCGTAATTCAGATGTACCACATAGTCCCCGCTGTTAAGCTCGACAAAACTGTCGATGGCGGCGCTCCGCACGGTCTTGACCGATTTGGGGGTCCTTTTCCGCCGGCCAAAGATTTCGTTCTCCTGTACCAGCATGAGACGAATATCTTCCAGGCAAAAACCCGCGGAAAGGGGGGCCGGAACCACCGCCAGGGTGTCCCGGGAAATATCACTGAGGATTGATTCTATCCGCCCGGCCTGAATCTCCGACTCCGCGGCCACCAGAATCCTCCAGCCGGCGGCCAGCAGGGCGGAAAACTCCTCCTTCAGATAGATGATGTTGCCGAAGAAGCTCCGGGAAGGACTACAGGGAATTTCAAGTACCTCCCCCTCCCCTCCTCCCTGGAGACTCAGAAAAGAGATCCGCCGGGAGAAGCGGGAAACCAGGGCGGAAAATTTCAAAAGGAGCCGCCGGGGGGCGGGAAATTCCCGGGAAGGGGAAAGGCGGCGGGAGCTGCGGAAAAGGTTTTCATGTTCCCGTTCCAGAACTTCCTGGGCGTTTTCCAGCCGCTCCCGGTCAAAGAAGAACACCGGCATCCCCGATAGATAATCCGCCATACTGGCCGCCCCTTCCCGGAATGCCAGGGGGTAGAACATCTCTTCCCCGGCGCAGCTCCTCCTTTCCATCAGGGTCTCCAGGATCGCCCTGCCCCCATCAGAAAATTCTTCCAGAGTCCCCAGGGTATCTTCCAGGGCTTCGATCCGGTCATCGGTCCAGACCAGTTCCCGCAGGGGCCGGATCAGGAAGCCTCCGGGCCGTTCCCCCCCGCTGCTCTGGTCCAGGGGATCAAAACGGCGGATTCCCTCCACCCGGTCAAAATCCAGGAGGACCCGGTAGGCCCTGTCGTCACCCCCCATGAGGATGTCCAGGACCTCTCCCCGGAGGGCAAATTCCCCGGCAATCTGGACTCTGGGTACCCTGGTATACCCGTAGGAGATAAGCCTTCCCGCCAGGGTGCTGGTGTCCAGCGTATCCCCCACATTGAGGGGGATCAAAAGGCCTTTGATGTACTCCGGGGGCGGCAGGGGGCCAAGAAAGGCCCGTTCGGGGATGATATATACCCTGCCCCCCTCCCGCTTTTCCCCCGGCCCTCCCCCTCCCGCTAAATCGCAGAGAATCTCCGTCCGCTCGCCGAAAACCCCGGAGACCGGGGCCATTTCCCTGTAAGGCATGGTCCCCCACCAGGGAAACACCCGGACTTCCAGGCCCAGGGTCTCAAGGTCCAGGGCCAGGGTATTGGCGTCCTGTTCCGTGGGGACCACGGCGGCGATGGTCGCCGTTCCCCCCTTTTCCATAAGGTCCGCCAGAAGAATCCCCTGAAAAGAACCTTCAAGGCCCCGAATTTCCAGGGGAAATTTCCCCGCTTTATAGCTGGAAATACACCCGGAGACGGCCTTTGACGAAAGGACAGCCCTGCGAAAGGCAGGAAAAGATAAGGTATTCATAATAGGGCGCCGAAAAGTATATCATAGCTTTGATCTTATGTTAGTCATAACGATAATAAAGATATGGTTTTATTCTCCCGCGGGACGGAAAACAGAGGTTGCATGGTGAAGCGGATACTTACCGGTTTTATTTTCCTCCTGGCCTTTGCCCCTTCCTTTCTTGGGGCGGAGACCCCGGGGAGGGCGGAATTCAACATCCGCTTTTACGACAAGCGGATCTACCATGCCGCCGGGGTGGATAATGAGCCTATTTATGTGCAGGCTACCGTCACCAACAGGAGTCCCGAGGTTTTCCGTTTCAAACTTGCCGATGAACGGGCCTTTTCCATTGAATTCGATGTTCGTACTCTGGGTAACCGGGCGGTGGAAGCGGCGGCTCCCCTGGTACGGCGGCGAAGTTCCAGCGGGAGAATCTTCTTCCGGGAAATCTCCGTGGAAAGCGGGGAATCCTTCTCGTTCATCGAGGATCTGCGGAACTATGCGGATCTTAGGGAAGCCGGGGCCTTTGTGGTGAAAGCCCGGATTTACCCTGAACTCTACCGGCCGGAGAACCTCCAAAACGGCGGGGAAGGCTTCGGATCG
The DNA here is from genome assembly GCA_031258265.1 of Treponema sp. Lineage (GTDB taxonomy): Bacteria > Spirochaetota > Spirochaetia > Treponematales > Breznakiellaceae > JAISFT01. The sequence continues at coordinate 5,914 of JAIRNB010000207.1, forward strand.
GCCCTGGAATCCAACCGCCTTTCCCTTAGCCTGCGGCCGGCGGTAATCCCCGGTCCCGGTGGAATACCGGCGGCCATAGACCTGGATACCGGCGCGGTTCTAAGCAAGGAACGGCTTGCCCCTGATGAGCTTGTGGAGTACTTTATCAGCGCCCGGCAAAAAAGCCAGTGGGAGAAGTTCTTCCTCTACCTTGACCTGGAGGAAATGATTTCCCGGGACCCGGCCAGGCGGCGGCAGTGGATCGCGGAAAGCGAAGAAGGGCGGCGGCGGATGCTGGAACGCTACCGCGGGGAAATGCGGCAAAATGTTATCGACGGGGATATTACCGCCATTCCCTTTGAGTTTGAAATTCAACGCACCGATTACAACGCCCTGGAGGGAACGGTCGTAGTCCTGGAAAAATTCAGAACCGGAACTAACTATACCGAACGGAAACGCTATACTTATTACATAAAGCGCAAAGACGATTACTGGGTTATCGTGGACTATGTGGTAGCAAATTTGGGGACTGAATGAAACTGCTTCTGGTTGTCGCATCGGACGACACCTACGATCTTATTTCCCTTTACATCCGGCCCCTGGGTTTTGATCTGATCCGTTACCGCCACGTCATCAAGGCCATGGACAACGTTGATGAAACAGACCCCGCGGGGGTGATCATCAGCGCCAACGATTTCCCCCGCCACTGGAAGGCCATGGTCCAGTTTATCCGGGCGGAACGGCCCAAGGAAATCTGCCCCATCATAATACTGACGGGGAAAAAATTCCCCCTGGAATCCACCACCCAGGCTTTTTACATCGGAGTCAGCGGCATTGTGGACGAAACCCTTTCCAGCATCGATCTGGACCGGCTGCAGACCATAATTTCCCGGTATATCCCGGTGGATGAGCGCCGCCGGGACCGGCGTTTCTACACTTCCGAATGGAGCCGTTTCGGCCTTTTGATCACCAGCCCCCAGAACAAAACGATCATCCCCGGGGAAGTTAAAAACATTTCCGCGTCGGGGCTTTCGTTTTCCCCAGCCTATTCCAGCCTCATGAACGACATCGGCATACACACAATCCTGCCCCAGTGCAGCTTGCGGGCGGGGAATATGATCCTCTCCCCCACCTGCCGCATAGCCCGGAGCGGCCGTATCGTCTCCCTAGAATTTGTCTCCTTCCCCGCCGGCGAGCAGGCTGTCCTGGAAAAATACCTGGAAGAACTGCCGATCATCGAGATGCGGAACAAGCGGATAGAAATTGAGGAATCGTCCGGGGGCTTTGATTAAGGGTCCGGCGGGCTGCGGGGCTACGGCCCTTCCCATGTCTCCTGGTTGAAAATGCGTCTCAGCTTTAGCTGAGGCAGGGGGCGGGCGCCGGTGAATGTCCCCGCATTAAAAAATCACCGTTCGGGCTTACCTACCCCCTTGAGACAATCGATCCACCTATCATATCCGAAGATCATATCTATTGACAAAAGTTTTCACTCGTTCTATTAGTAATTTGTTCCTATTCATATCCAACAGGAGGATAAAAGTATGAAAATTTCCACATTACCGGTTGTTGTTTTATTAATAGGTATTTCCCTTTTTATCGGCTGCGGAGGGCGTCGTTCTAGTAAAAATACCGGATTCGGCGGTACGGCGGTTTCGGATAATAGCGGGGACAAGGCCCCTTTTGGTAAGTACCAAGAGCCGGTAGTTTTAGCTATGGGCCTTTCAATAGATCCCAACGAGGAATGGCCGGCGGGAGATTCTCCTGTGAATAATCAGTATACCCGGCATATTGAAGAACAACTCAATGTCAAAGTTGATGTAACATGGACATCTTCCAGTTCGGACTATGCTCAGAAAGTCAATCTTGCCATCTCCAGTAATTCCTTACCCGATGCACTGGTGGTAAATGACATGCAGTTCAACCAGATGGTAAAGTCACAGCAGCTTGCCGATCTGACCCAAGCCTATAACGATTATGCATCAGACACAATGCGACGAATGATCGCCTCAAGTGGTGGAAAGGCCATCGAGAATGTTACTTATAATGGCAAGATGTACGGCCTTACTTCCACATCAGACGGTGACTTTGAGCTAATTTGGATACGGAAAGACTGGATGGATAAGTTAGAGCTCCCCGTACCAAAAAGTTTTGACGATCTTCGTAACGTCGCCAGGGCTTTTGTAGAGAAAGATCC
>JAIRNB010000214.1 GCA_031258265.1 Treponema sp.
TTCCAGGGTTTTTCCCAGGAGGATAAGGGCGATGATGATGCCGGCGGTTTCAAAGTACAGGGATTCTACCATGTGGAAACTGCCCCGGTAGATCTGCCAGACATTAACAATACTGTAGATGAAGGCCGCCGATGTACCGACGGCGATAAGGCTGTCCATGTTGGGGCTGCGGTGGAGAAGGTTTCTGAAGCCCGTGGTGTAGAACCGGTAGCCCACAGCCATGATGGGGACGACCAGAATCAGTTCCGCCAGGGCATAAAGGAGGGGGAAGTTCATCGGCGAAAGGGCCCTGGGGAAGGGAAGGGTAATCCAGGAAGGCGCCATGGGGGCCATGGCGATGTAGAGCAGGGGGAGCCCCAGGGAAGCGGCGATGATAAATTTGATCTTGAGGACCTTAACAGCCTTTTCTTTACGCAGTTTATCTTCGTCCACCGCGGCGTCCCGGGATATTTCCAGGGCCTGGTAACCGGCTTTTTCGATGGCCTCTTTTATGGCCGATAGTTTTACTGTTGACGGATTGTAGGTTACTGTGGCTTTTTCCGTGGCCAGGTTTACCGAAGCGCCTTCGATGCCCTCCAGTCTCCCGATGGCCTTTTCCACCCGGGCCGAACAGGCGGCGCAGGTCATACCGCCAATGGGTATGCTTACGGTAAGGCCCAGGGGTTTCTCCAGGACCTGGTATCCGATTTTTACCACCGCTTCTTTGACGCTGGAAAGGGTACGGGTATTGGCGTACTCCACAAAGAGTTTTTCACTGGCAAGGTTTACCACGGCGGTATTAACCCCTTCGATTTTCCGTACGGTCTTTTCTATTCGTCCCGCGCAGGCCGCACAGGTCATGCCGCCGATGCTTAAGGTTTCATTTTGCATTTGCCGTTCCTCCTTTTAAGAATAGGGTTGTTCAGAAACCGCTTAGAAATGTACCCCTCTTTGCCGGTTCCCCTTCATGAAGCCCCTTTCGGGGCCCCCTTTCCGGAGAACTTTACCGGCAATATTTTTCCATGTATTCATCCATTACCCTGGTAAGCCAGGGTGTCAGGGTTTTGTCGTAGAGCAGCGCCCCGCCCCTGGTTACCTTGGCTCCCAGGAAATGGCCGATGCCGGAATACGACGCTAAAAAATCGTGGTCAACCCCGTACACGTTAAGGGCGCTGTTCAGGGCCGTGGAATTCGAATAGGGCACCAGGCTGTCCGCGGCGTCGTGTACAATAATAGTGGGGGGGCTGGCATCGGTAACAAAATAGATCGGAGAAACGGCTTCCAGGATTTTCCGGCCGGATTCACTGTAGCCTTCGCTGGTAATGTCGCCTTCCACGATAGAGTGGCCGACGGCCTTTTCGGACAGCCGGTAAAATAACTTTTCCAGCCTCCGCCTCTTAAAATTATAAAAAAAGGCAATGTCGCTTAGATCCGCCGGCCCCGCCATGTTTACACAAAACGCTATGGGGACCGGGTCCCGCTGTTTGTAGGCATAGAGCATCGCAAGGTGGGCGCCGGAGGAATGTCCCATGATGATCAGTTTCCCCGGTTCCCTGTTGTTCCGCAGGGCGAAGTCCCGGATATACGAGACGGCGGCGGCCACATCTTCCTCCAGATCGCTTAAATGGGTATTTTCGTCGATGTAGCGGTGGCTCATGGACGCGACAATGAATCTGTTCCTGTAGGGCTCCAGAAAAAGCGGGCAATTTTCCTTTCCGCCGTACATCCAGATTCCGCCGTGGATAAAAAGGATAAGTCCTTCGCTTATTCCGCCGGGGATCGAAATATCCACCAAATTCCGTTCATAAGAACCATAGCTTAGGTCCTTGTACATCGTATAATGAACATCCACCGGCGGTATTTTTCCGGCGGAAACGCAGCCGGCGGCGGAGAACAAACAGGGCAGTATAAGCAGCCCCATGACAAATTTTCGCATAATTACACCTTCACCTTACCAAACGGGTTGTTCAAAAACTTCAGTTTTTGAACAACAACCGCTTAAAAATAACAAAAAACGAGGATTTTGTTAAAAAATCATCATTTTTTGAAAGGCTTGTAAGCCAAGCTTCGCTTGGCAAACCAACCGGGTTCTTGAACAAGCCCAAAGACAATTTCATTGGTAATTTTATTTTTACGCAGTGAAACCGCTTCCGCAAGGGGGAAGTTTACGATATGGGACATGCCGCCCATTCCCTATCCCCTTCTCCACCGGGAAAAAATGACCTTGGCCTCCGTCAAAAAATCCTTTGAAATGGTGATGCCCGTATCCGTCACGGTTTTATTGGCGGCGGAAATGGGGACCGGGTTACAGCCCCCGGAACGCAGGCCCACCTGACTCATGCGGAAACGGCTGCCGCAGTTTTGGCAGACCAGCACCGTACCCTGCTGTTTGTAATAGCCCCGGCCGGAGGCATAGCATACCTGGCAGGTATTAAAGGCCGTGCGGATCGTCCCGTCCGGGGCCTTCACCGCCAGGACCTCAAGCCGGGTCCCCCCAATGTCAACCGGATAAAAGACCGCGTTTTCCGTAATCTCCGAAACGGGGATCACCAGATCCCTGTCGGCAATCGCCGGTTTTACCACGTTCTGCTGGGGGAAGACGGGTAAGGCCATACCGCCCAGGATCAGCGCCGTAAAGATAAAAAGCCTTTGATAATTTTTCATTTCTTTCCTCCTGTAAAAACTTTCGTGAAAAAAATCCCCCGGAAAGAATAGAGTTGTTCAAAAACTTTAGTTTTTGAACAACAACCGCTTAAAAATCTTTTTAGTGACGGTGTTCCTCCGCGTCCCCCGTCCTGTTTTTGTCCCGCTTCCGCAAAGAAAGGACAAGGGCAATCGCCAGCGCCGGGACAAGGCAGTGCCAATGGCTCAGTAAAAATTCCATCCTAAGCTCCTCCCCCGCGGCCGCAGCAGCCTGGGGCCTGGGCCTCAAAATATTCGCCGGGATATATGAACGTTTCAAAGTTTTTGACCTCTTCTTTTATCGCTTCTATCGCTTCACTATCCACGGCGCTTAAATCGTCCACCACCTTCACATAACCGTAGAACACATTATCGGCGGTGGAAAAATCAAAATCCTCCGCGGGCGTAAGCTGGATAACATTGTTCCCCTGCCGCATATCAATTTGCGTGTAATAAGCGGGGAAGATGAGACGGCTGTTCCCCGGATCAAGAGAATCGTTGACGAGAGTCCAGACCGCCGGAATCCCCCGCTGCATAACCAGGACCGCCGGCTCAATGCCGTCATCCCGGAGTCTTATGGCCGCCGTCTGGAAGCCTTCCTTCTGTATCGCCGCCAGGGCAACGCTGTCCGCGGCGATTGTCACCCCCGCCGGAACGGGTCCCGGACTCGGCTCGCCGGAGATGCCGCTTTCCGGCGGGCTTTGGCCTTCTTCTACCACGGCAATGGAACTGCGGATCATCCCCATCCAGCAGGAGTAGGGGAACCTGCCCGCCCGGGCGGGGGTAAATTCGATTATGTTTTCCCCAGGGGTAAAACGGTGTTCAATGCCGTATTCCCGGATAGACATGCGGTTATTACAGCCGTTGATGCTCCCCGCCGGCGCGTTGATTGTCCATTTTACCGGAATCCCCTGTTGAACGGTGATTGCCGGATAGCCGCCCCCGCTTAGGGTAGAATCGACAATCTGGACGCCGTTTTCCACCGGCGGGATATTTTCCACCGCCGCGGCCCCCCGGCCCCTTACCGCCGCGAAGGGGTTAAGCGCCGCCAGGGCCTTACCGGCGGGATCAAAATTGAAGCCCGACAGGTTAAAGCCGTAACCGAACATGGTCATGCCCATCACGGTAATAAGAATCGCGCCGGCCTGGGTTACGGCCCGCCGGAAGCCGGGCCCCTTTGCCGTATTTCCCAGGACCGAACTTAGGGCCCCGATGCCGAACATCAGGGGGACCGTTCCCATGCAGAAAAGGAACATGGAAAGGCCCCCGGCTATGGGATTCCCCGTGGACAGGGCGTAGACCTGCATGGTCTGGAGGGGGCCGCAGGGCATGAAGCCGTTGAGGAGGCCGATAAACAGGGGATTCCTGGCGGCGGCCCTTTGTTCCCCGATTTTTCTGGTGAAAATTCCCGGAAGCCGGAGTTTAAGACGGCGCAGGACGGGGAAAATGCCCAGCATGTTAAGCCCCATGATCACCATGAAGGCCCCGGCGGCAAGCTGAATCAGGCCCTGGAAGCGGCCGGAGAGGCTTATCACCGAACCCAGGGCCCCGGCGGCGGCCCCCACCACGATATAGGAAATAAGCCGGCCCCCATTGTAAAGGACAGCGGGGAACAGCAGCCCCCAGCCTTGCTTCTTTCCCGCGCCGGGGGATGGCCCCGCGTCTTTGGGGGGAAGGGGCAGGCACTGGGAAAGGTTGATCCCCCCGCACATGGCGGCGCAGTGAACCGATGTGATAAGGCCGATGACGAACAACATCCCGTAGCCCATCCCCGCCTCCGCCAGGGGAAAGGCCGATGCAAAGGCGCTTATCCCCAGCCCCCGGAGCAGCAAGTAGAGGGCCAGGATGATCACCAGGGTCCCGGCGGCCTCCATAACCGGGTTTCCCGCCTTACCGTCCAGGACCCTGTAGCCCAAAGCTTCGATTGCCGCCTTAATCCCGCCAAGGTCCACAGCCCCGGCCCGGTAAGTTACCACGGCAGTCCCGGCGCTAAAGCTGACCACCGCGTCTTCCACGCCCGCCGTCTTTTTCAGCGCCCCCTCAATCCGGTTTTGACAGTTTATGCAGGTCATCCCGCCGATACGAAACAGCCTCGATTTCGGACTATCCATGCTCGTCACTCCCTCCGCCGCGGGCCGGAGGACACCCGGCCGCATATTAACGGCTAAAGTATGCACCGTAATTGTGTCAGAATTATGACGATTTAAAAAAATTATAATTTTTAAGGGGGGGCCCGCTTCCACGGCCAATTTCCCCGCAGCCGGATCTCAAAAACATAAGGTTTTTGAGATCCGCGTTTTTTCTGGCCCCCCCTTCACTTCAAAGCCGGGTTTCGCCCGGCTTTTCCGTTCACCCCCCAAGCGCCGCACAGCGTCATGCGCGCTGGGTTCCCCCAAGGGGGGCAGCCGGATGTCCCGGAACAGCCCAAGGACAGGCGCTTTTCCCCCGGAGAAAATTACGAATCAGCTTGAACAGTACTAAAGCCAGGATGCCGAATACCAGCGCCCCTACCACGATGGTGGACAGGTTATCCGCTATAAAATCCATGCTACGCCACAGCCTTGAATTCTTCCCGGCTCAGTGCCGGCGGTAAAACCGAAGCCGGATAAGAACCATATCGACTGCCTGCTGCGGGCCAGATGATGCCGCATTAGCCGCCGAACAACCTGCGGCTGCTTATTTTGAACCTGGTTTTACATTTGGGAATCCCCACCGATAATGAATCAGTATGGTCCGTAAACTTGTTATGTGTGGAGCAAATCCCAAAATTAACCGGGTTTTGGGACCGGCCCTAGGGGAAACGGTCAAAAGACCAGATTTCTCTCCCCAATTCAAGGCGGCAGCTTTCCCGGAATTCCGGTTTTGGAAAAGCCTCTGCGCCTTTGCCCTCATGTTCATGCTTGCCGGCGCCGCCGGGGCCCAGAACCTTGACATTTCCGCTGGGGATTTGCGGATAGAACAGAGGGTAGACGGGGGATTTCACCTTTTTATCCGCAAAAAACCTGATATTTCTTCGGTCCTTTTGGTGGAATCCACCAAAGACCCCCGGATGCGGGAAGACAACTACGCCTACCGGGCAGGC